>JADGGV010000613.1 GCA_019689775.1 Gemmatimonadota bacterium | reverse complement strand
CCTCCCACCCGAGCACCCAGTTCACCGCCGACGACGAGCGGTGCCACGCCGCCCGCTCCGCCTCGAGCTGCCGCTCCCCCGCCGGCGTCAGCATGTAGTAGCGCGCCCGCCGGTTGTTCTCCGTCACCCGCCACTCCGAGCGGATCCACCCCTTCCGCTTCATCCGCTGGAGCGCCGGGTAGAGCGAGCCCTGCGGCACGTCCAGCACCTCCCGCGACATCTGCCGGATGCGCTGGCTGATCCCCCAGCCGTGCATCGGTTCGAGCGAGAGCGTCTTCAGGACGAGCAGCTCCAGCGTCCCCTGGAGCAGCTCGGAGCGGTCGGCGGGACTCATCGGATTCTCTCCTTCAGATGGTCTGGAGAAGAGTGCGACGGCTCCTTCAGACCGTCAAGAGGAGAGGTGCACGAGGCGCCCGGACGGCCCATTCGGCGGGCGATGCGCCGCCGGCCGCGGACGCAGCCGCGGAGGGCGGTCGCGGTCGCAGCCGGATCCGCAGCCGTCGTCGCCTCCGCGCCGCGGTCCCGGACGCGACCGCGCCCGCGCTCACCGCACGGGCGTCACCTTGATGAACACGGTCGCGTGGCGCGGCACCATGCTCGAGAACCCGTCCGCGTACTCGCCGAGGTCGCGCTGGCGCCAGAGGTCGCGGACCTTCTGCTTGCCGGTGATGCCGAGGTCGGCCCACGTCACGCGCACGGTCATGTCCATCTCGTCGCGGTTGAAGAGGCCGACGGCGATGGAGCCGTCGGCGAGCGGGCGCGCCCAGACCTCGAGCTCGCCATCCTTGGCGACGCGGTCGGCGGCGCGGCCGAGCGGGTCCTGGTGGACGGCGAGCACCTCGTCGTTCGTCACCAGGCCGAGGTCGAAGTCGTCCATCTGGGCGATGTCGTTGCCGAGCAGGAGCGGCGCGGCGAGCAGCGTCCAGAGCGTGATGTGGACGTACTGCTCGTTCGGCGTGAGCCGGGAGTCGCGCAGGCGCGGGCCCCAGCCCAGCTTGCCGATCACGAGCATGTCCGGATCGTTCCAGTGCCCGGGGCCGGCGTAGCGGGAGTGGCCGACCTGCTGGAAGCCGATCGCGTCCATGTTCTCCCAGGTGTCGGTGATGTCGCCCGTGGTGCGCCACGAGTTGCCGCGGATGCTCGGGTCCGCGCCCCACTCCCACACGTCGCCCCAGCCGTACTGGCACAGGCTGTAGACGATGTCGCGCTCCACCTGGTCGAGCGCGCTCCGCCCCACCCGGTACGGACGCTGGAGCACCCGGAGCTGCCGCGTCGTCTCGCCGTCGGCGAGCACGCTGGAGTAGCCGCACCAGTCGTACTTGACGTAGTCGACGCCCCAGGCGGCGAACGTGCGGAAGTCCTGGAGCTCGTGCCGCCAGCTCCCCTCCAGCCCCTGGCACGTCGTCGGGCCCGGGCTCGTGTAGATCCCGAACTTCAGCCCCTTGGCGTGGATGTAGTCCCCCAGCGCCTTCATGTCCGGGAACTTGTGGTTCGTCAGGATCGTCCCGTCCGGCGCGCGCGTGGGACCCTCATTCAGCGGGTCGCCCGCCCGCGGGGCCCGCTCCCAGCCGTCGTCCAGGTTGATGTACGTGAAGCCGTGGTCGGCCAGCCCCTTCGCCACCATCGCGTCCGCCGCCGCGCGCGCCAGCTCGTCGCTCACCGCGCGCCCGTACGCGTTCCAACTGTTCCACCCCAGCGCCGGCGTGAGCGAGATCGTGCCCTCGGCGATGAACGTGAACGCCTTCGTCGCCTCCCCCCGCGCGTTCCGGGCGTGGAACGTCACCGGATAGCGGCCGCGCCGCGCGATCCGCCCCGTGATAATCCCCGTCGCCGGATCGAGCTTCAGCCCGGAAGGCAGGCCGGTCACCGAGTACGTGATCGGCCGCTCCCCCGTCACCGGGATACGGTAGAGCACGTCGCGCCCCGGCGTCACCCCCACGAGCGACGGCCCGTTGATCCGCGGCTCCGGCCCCGGCCTCGGCGTGAGCACGACCCGCGGCTCGACCGGGATCGGAATCGCTGCCGGGCGCGCGCCGCTCACCTCGAAGTACGCCTCCGCCCAATCGGCGGCCACCGGGCGGGAGCCCCGCACCGGCTTCACCTGGAGCACGAGCGTCTCCACCCCGTGCACGTCCACGCTCAGCCGCTCCGCCGCATCCCCCAACGCGAGCGGCCTCGAGACGTGTAGCACCCGACCGTCGCCCAGCACGCGGAACACCACGGGCACCGGCGGCGGCGGAACCGGCTGGCCCGATGCCGGCCGCGCCTGCGCGCCGTCGTCCACCCCCACCAGCGCCTCGAAGCGCTCCGCACCGCCGCCCAGCCGCACGAACAGCACGCTGTTCGCCCGCGTGCCCACCC
>JADGGV010000612.1 GCA_019689775.1 Gemmatimonadota bacterium | reverse complement strand
GTCGAGGGGCGGCCTCCGGCGATCGCGTCGGATGTGCGGCGCGTGGGGTGAGCCGGGCGGGCTGGTGGGTGGGTCGGTGGGCACGTGCCGCCGGTGGGCCGAGTCCGGCGCCGCCGGGGTCTCGAACGGCGGCTCAGCGGCTTCGCGCGACGCCGGTGTGCCGACGCTCGCGGGCGCTCAGCGCGCGTAGCGCGCGCCGGCCAGCTCGACGATGGTGTGGATCAGCTCGCGGTAGCTCATCCCGGCGCGCTCCGCGGCGCGCGCGAACTCGGCGTGCCGCTCGAGGTAGCAGTTCGGGTTCGCCTCGATGACGTAGACCTTCGCCTCGGCGGTGACGCGCAAGTCGATGCGCGCGTAGTCGCGCAGGCGCAGCGCGCGGAACGCCTCGACGGCCGTCGCCTGCATGGTCCGCAGCAGCTCCTCGTCGATCGTCTCCGGGAAGACGGCGCGCGTGCCGGCGAACTCGGCGCCGTGGCCGGCGCCGCCGTCGCCCCACTTCGCCTCGAAGCTGGCGACGCGCGGCCTGCCCTCCGGAAAATCCGTGAAGTCCAACTCGATGACCGGGAGCGGCTTCGGCGACTCGTTGCCGAGCACGCCGACGTAGAACTCGCGGCCGTCGACGAACTCCTCGATGAGCACGGGCTGGTTGAACTCGCGGTGGATCGCGCTCATCGTCTCGAGCAGCTCCTGGAGGTCGCGGACGACCGACCGCGTCGTCACGCCCAGCGACGCGTCCTCCTGCGGCGGCTTGACGATGACCGGGAAGTGCAGCTTCCCCGCCCAGTCGAGGTCGCCGCGGTAGACCGTCGCCGCCTCCGGCGAGGCGATGCCGTGGAAGCCGAGCACCTTCTTGGCGATCGACTTATCGCCGGCCAGCAGGAGGCCGGCCGGGCTCGAGCCGGTGTAGCGCAGGTGGAGCAGGTTGAGCAGCGCGGCGATGTTCGACTCGAGCGCGCTCTTGCCGCCGTACGATTCGGCCAGGTTGAACACGAGGTCGGGAGGGCTGGCGCAGAGCGCGGCCACCACCGGCGGCACGCGGTCGGCGACGACGACGCGCGAGACGTCGTGCCCGTCCTCGCGCAGCGCGTCCTCGAGCTGGCCGAGGACCGGGTCCTCGGGCGCGCCGGCGGCGTCGGCCGTGTGCAGGAGCGCGATCCTCACGGCGCCTCCTTCCAGCTCCGCCCGTCCAGCGCGTCCGTGTAGCGGTAGTTCATGATGACGGCGGTGCCGAACGCCGTCAGCTCGATGAGCGTCGAGGCCTCGAGCCCGTGCACGCGCAGGTCGAGCGCGCGTGCCCGGTCCATGAGTTGGTCGATCAGCGCGCGCACGACGGTCGTCGTCTCGCCCGTCCAGTAGGCGATGCGGCGTACCAGCTCGCGGCGGTGCGAGCGCAGGAAGTCGGCGGCGCGCTCCGCGGCCGGCGCGTGCTCCGGGGCGGCGAAGATGTTCTGGAGATCGGCGTCGAAGACGTCCGCGTCGGCCGGAAGCCGCTCGTCGTAGTAGGCGTAGTGCTCCCCGACGGTGTACTGCATGGCCTCGACGGGCAGGTGGTGCGGCGCCGGCTCCGCCCGCACCGGCGGCGGCGTGCGCCCGATCTCGCGCAGCACGCCGTCGACGTACTCGAGCTTCGCGAGCGCCGGCCAGCCACGATAGCGCGCCCGCCAGTCGAGCCCCGGCGTCAGCCACACCGCGAACGTCTCGGCGAAGTCCTCGTCCGGGTGCTTCTGCGCGTACCAGCCCGGGATGTGCCGGACGTAGCTGCGCGAGTACGGATCGACGCGGTAGCGCTCACGGTACGGCCGCGAGTACGGGCCGAAGATGCGCCGCCACTCCGGGCGGTCGTACAGCCGGTAGGCGTAGTTGAACGCGTGCCCCGCCTCGTGCCGGAGGAACCGGAGCGCGTCCTCCTCCCCCTCCACCTCGACCGCGTACTCCTCCTCGAGGCGCGCCAGTCGCCGGTCCGCCAGGTAGAACGGCACGCCGATCAGCGGCACGCCATCCGGGCACCCCCACTCGTCGCTCAGGTAGACGGGCGGCTTGAACACGAGCCCGCGCGCGTCCAGCTCGCGATACAGCTCCTCGACGAGCGCCTGCACCGGGCTGCCCTCGACGCGCAGCCCAAGGTCGGCGATCCGTCGCCCGAGGAGCGCCTCGCGCTCCGCGCGCCAGTCCGCGTCCCGACTCCCCACGGAGCCGTGCGGGGGCAAGGAGCGTACCCGGGGGTAGGGCCCTCCCGCTCCCGCTGGCCCTCTTGCTCTTGCCCGCCCTCCTACTCTTCCCCCCGTGTCAAGTCCGAGGAGATGGGTAACACTTAGTCTGGGGACATGGGTAACACGTGCTCCGGCTGGGCTCGCGCCTCTTC
>JADGGV010000611.1 GCA_019689775.1 Gemmatimonadota bacterium | reverse complement strand
GTGTCCGCCCCCGCCCGAAGTCGGGCCCGGAGTGCTCACCGCCGGCAGTCCGACCCGCAGTTGGACCCGCAGTTCGACCCGGAGTGCTCACCGCCCGCTTCACCCCGCCCTCGTCGCTCGCCCCTCGCGCTGCGCCGAGAGAATCCGTGAAGGAGCGGCCTATCCCGTCTCGCGGACCGGGAGCACCGGACACCATCACGCAGCATCACCCTTGCGCCGGCGCCGCGCCGGCGCCATTGACGGGGGAGCGGCGCCGGCCGCCGCGGGTCGCGGGCGGATCGGCCGGCTGGGACGTCGAAGCGGAGTCGTGGAGCGGCATGGCGGTCGAGCTGGGGATCATCGAGGGGTTCTACGGGAAGCCGTGGACGTGGCGGGAGCGCGAGGAGACGATCGCGTTCCTGGCGCCGCATGGCTACCGCTTCTACCTCTACGCGCCGAAGGGGGACGCGTACCTGCGGCGGCGCTGGGCGGAGCCGCACCCGGCGGAAGCGGCCTCGCGCCTGGCGGCGCTCGCCTCGCGCTGCCGCGAGCTGGGCGTGCGCTTCGGCGTCGGCCTGAGCCCGTACGAGATCTACCTGGGCTTCGATGCGGCCGCGCGCGCGGCGCTGGCGCGGAAGCTCGCGTTCCTCGACGCGATCGGCGTGGACGACCTGGCGCTCCTGTTCGACGACATGCGCGGCGACACGCCGGACCTGGCGGAGCGGCAGCTCGAGGTGGTCGCGTGGGTGGCGGCGCGGACGGCGGCGAGCCGCCTCATCGTCTGCCCGAGCTACTACTCGGACGACCCGGTGCTGGACCGGGTGTTCGGGCGCCGCCCGGAGGGGTACGTCGAGCGGCTGGGCGAGGGGCTCGCGCCGGGGATCGAGATCTTCTGGACGGGCGAAGAGGTCATCTCGCGGGAGTGGTCGGCGGGGCACCTGCGCCGCGTGACGGCGCAGCTCCGGCGGAAGCCGTTCCTGTGGGACAACTACCCGGTGAACGACGGGTCGCGGCTGTCGCAGTACCTGCACCTGCGCGGCTTCACGGGGCGGCCGGCGTCGATGGCGGAGCACATCGCGGCCCACGGCATCAACCCGGCGCTCCAGCCGACGCTGACGCGGATCCCGGCGCTGACGCTGGTCGACAGCTACCGGCTCGGCCCCGAGTACCAGTACGGCGAGGCGTTCCGGCGGGCGGCGATGGCGGTGCTCGGCCCGGAGCTGGGCGAGCGGGTTTGCGAGGACCTGCTGACGCTCCAGGACATCGGCCTCGACCGGCTCGGGGAGAAGGCGACGATGCTGCGCGAGCGCTACGGCGGCGTCGACCACCCGGGCGCCCGCGAGATCGTCGCCTGGCTGGACGGCGAGTACCGGATCACGGACGAGGTCGTGCAGACGCAGTAACGCGCCGAACCGCGGCCGTGGCGGCGGTGTATCATGCCGTCATCACCGGCAGTCAGTCTCGGTTCGACCCTCACGGTCGTCGCTCGAGGAGGCGGGAATGACCACCCCGCAATCGGCTCCGGGCCTGCCCACCCCCTTCCGCCTGCTCATCGCCAGCGCCGCCCGGCTGGACCGCCGCCGTGCCGGGATCGCCGCCGCGGCCGCCGTCGCGCTGCACGCGGTGGTCATCGCCGGAATCGTCTGGGTCACCACGCGACCGCGCCCGCTGGCGACGATCGAGAACGGCGAGTTCGTGCTGTTCCGCATCCCGGACGAGGCGCCGGTCGGCCCGGGCGAGCTGGCGTCGCCGGGGGGCGGCGCGGGCGTGGGCCCCACGGTGGCGACCGAGTCCGCGCCCGCCGGCGGCGTCCCGCGGGCCCCGCGCGTCGCCGCCTCGACCGCGCCGGTGGACCCCGACGCCGCGCTGCGCGCCATCGAGGCCGCGCCGGTCTTCACCCCGTTCAGCGTCCCACCGACGCTGGTGAACCGCGGCGAGGTCACCGTCCAGCTCCAGCGCCTCTATCCGTTCGAGCTGCTCCAGGCCCGGATCGGCGGCCGCGTCATCCTCTGGTTCCTGATCGACGAGCGCGGCGAGGTGCGCAAGCTCGTGCTGAAGGAGACGAGCGGGCAGCCACGCCTCGACTCGGCGGCGGTCGACGTCGGCCACGCCATGCGCTTCACGCCCGCGCTGAACAACGGCCAGACCGTGCCCGTCTGGGTCGCGCTGCCGATCCAGTTCCAGCCGGCGGCCGTGGTCGATTCCGCGAGCACGGCGTAGGGCGGGCCGGGCGCTCGAAGCGCCGGGTTCGCCGAGGAGGCGCCGGCGCGGAACCGGCCGCCGGGTCGCCCCGGGACGCGGCTGACGGCCCCGCCACGCCGCGCCCCTCCGCCCAGCAAGTCGGCCGCGGCGACCGCCGTCCGCACCCACTCCGCCACTCCGCAACTC
>JADGGV010000610.1 GCA_019689775.1 Gemmatimonadota bacterium | reverse complement strand
CCCCCCGACCTTATCGTCCGCTCGGCGCGCCCCCCGCGTCCCCCGGCCCGCCGGGGGGCCGCGGCACCCCGCCGGGGGCCGCGCTCGTATCCCACATCCCCGGTCGGCCGTCGCCTCCGGCGCGGCCTTGCCGCCCCCAGAAGGCCGGCACACATTAGGCATCTTCGTGCCACTACACGCGTTCTCGTCCGTCGCACCACGCTCCGGGAGCCCCATGCGCACCGACCTGCTGCACCTCGACGTACGCAAGCGCCCCGCCCGCCTCCGCTTCGAGGGCCGCGTCCTGTTCCTCGTCGACGACGCCGAGCTCATGCGCCGCCAGCTCGCGGGCGAAGACCTCGACCTCGAGACCGCGCGCCGCGTCGGGCTCCGCGACCAGATCTCCACGGACGAGATCACGCCGGCGTACATCTGCTACTACTTCGACGAGACGCTCGGCGACTTCCCGTACCTCGGCCTCAAGGCCGGCGGCGAGTTCCCCGTCGGTCGCGGCAGCGTCCGCCGCGGCGGCTTCGTCTGCTCCGTCAGCGGCAAGCGCCGCGGCAAGGGCAGCTCGCGCGAGCAGTCGCCCTACGCCGAGCTGATGGCCGGGATCCGCGTCGTCATCGCGGAGAACATCGAGCGCATCTACAACGAGAACTGCCAGAACCTCGGCATCCTCACGTCCACGGACTTCTCGCTCATCGACCGCATCCGGCGCGGCGAGGAGATCCCGCTGGACGCGTTCACGAACGACGTCGACGCCATCACGCGCGAGATCATCGAGTACGGCGGGCTGTTCGAGTACAACGTCGCGCGGCTCCAGGGGAAGGTCCGCCTCCCGCGCATCGAGTCGCAGCGCCCCGGGGCCCCCGCGAAGCGCCCCATGACCATCGCCGAGAAGATCTTCGCCTCGCACTGGGTCGTCGACGCCGCCCGCGGCGAGTTCGGCGTCCCCTGGGTCCAGCCCGGCGACAGCGGCTTCGTCCGCACCGACTGGCGCTTCTCCCACGAGTACGTCAGCCCGATGGCGGCCATCTTCTTCGAGCAGAAGCTCGGCGAGGACGCCCGGGTGACCGAGCCGGAGTCCATCATCATGTTCCGCGACCACCTCACCTACCTGCACGAGGTGATGCCGCGCGAACGGGTGCAGATGGGGTTGCTCGACGTCGCCCGCCAGTTGAAGGACAAGCAGGAGGCGTTCGCGAAGAAGCAGGGCGTCATCTACTACGGCGAGAGGCTCGGGCTGCGCCTCGGCTCCGAGGCGATCTGCCACTCCAAGATGCTCGAAAGCTATGCCGAGCCGGGCCAGCTCATCGTCGGCACCGACTCGCACACGCCGCATTCGGGCGCCATCGGCTGCGTCGCCTTCGGCGTCGGGACCACCGCGATCTTCAACTCCTGGATCACCAAGGACGTGCGCGTCGCCGTCCCGCCCTCCTTCAAGGTCGTCGTCCGCGGCCGCAAGCCGGACAACGTCACGGCCAAGGACTTCATGCTCGAGATCCTGCGGCACCCCTACATCCGCGACGGCCACGCGATCGGGCAGATCATCGAGTACGCCGGCGAGGCCGTCGAGGCACTCTCCGTCGACGAGCGCGCCACGATGACGAACATGGCCGCCGAGGTCGGCGCCTTCACCGGCATCGTCGCGCCGGACGCGAAGACCGTCGATTTCCTCGTGAGCGAGCGCGGCATGGACCGGGCGCGGGCCGAGCGGCTGTGCGAGGGCCTCTTCTCCGACCCGGACGCCGAGTACGTCAAGATCATCGAGATCGACGCCTCCACGCTCCGCCCGATGGTCGCCCTCCCCGGCGACCCGGGAAACGGCCTCTACGTCGACGAGCTCGGCGACGAGCCGGTGCGCATCGACGTCGCCTACGCCGGCTCGTGCACGGCCGGCAAGAAGGAGGACATGGACATGTACGCGGCCGTGCTGCGCGACGCGCGCACGCAGGGCCTGCGCGTGCATCCGGATGTGAAGATGTACATCCAGTGCGGGTCCCAGGAGGTCCGGCAGTACTGCGAGGAGAAGGGCTACCTGGCCCTCTTCGAGGAGATGGGCGCGAGCTTCATTGAGCCCGGCTGCGGCGCCTGCATCGCCGCCGGCCCCGGCACCAGCGCCCGGCCCGACGAGGTCACGATCTCGTCCCAGAACCGCAATTTCCCGGGCCGATCCGGACCGGGCCGGCTCTACCTGGCGTCGCCCTACACGGTGGCCGCGTCCGCCGTGGCGGGATTCATCGTCGAGTGGTCGCCCGGGCGCCCGATCCCGCGCCTCGAGACCGCCGGCGTGTGACCCGGGCCGCGGTCGGCCACCCCACGACCGCCGCCCCGCCCAAACGAACCGGGCCCCCCCGGCGCGGCGGCGGGGGGCGGGTGTGGGCCCCCCGCGCGCAG
>JADGGV010000609.1 GCA_019689775.1 Gemmatimonadota bacterium | reverse complement strand
GGCGTGGGAGCGCGGGGAGGCGGAGGGGACGCTCTCCGGCGACGAGCGGCGGGATCCGCTGCCGGCGGCGGAGCGGGTGCGGCGCACGCGGGACGCATTCGTCGCGTTCCGTCGGCGGGTGGGCGCGCTGGACCGGACGCGGACGCTCGCGGAGTGGGTGGCGTGGCTGCGCGAGCTGGTGGACGAGGACCGCTGGGGGATCGAGGAGCGACTGTACCGCGTGCCGGCGGACCACCTGGAGTCGGTGCGCGTGAACCAGGCGGCGTGGCGCGCCCTGGCGGCGACGCTGGAGGACTGGCAGGCGGCGCTGGAGGCGTGGGGCGGCGGCGACGAGCGGCTGGACGCCGCGGGCGCGGCGGCCCGTCTGCGCGAGCGCCTCGACGGGGACCTCGCCTTGTGGACCGACACCGTGCGCGGCGTGCAGGTGCTCGAGGCAATGGCGGCGGCGTACCGCTCGTTCGAGCACGTGTTCCTGGTGGGGCTCGAGGCGGGGCGCTTCCCGCTGCACGCGCCGCGCTCGCCGCTGCTGGACGAGGAGGACCGGCAGGCGCTGGCGGCGGCGGGGGTGCCGCTGGAGACGCGGGCGGAGTGGGATCGGCGCGAGCAGGAGCTGTTCCGCTCGCTGCTGGCGGGGGCGAAGTCGGGGCTGACGGTGAGCTGGGCGCGGCTGGACGAGATGGGCCGGGAGTCGCTCGCGTCGGTGTTCGTCGAGGCGCTCGCGGAGGTGGCGGAGGTGGAGCCGGCGGAGATCCCGGCGCACGACGTCCAGCCGGCCAGGCTGCCGATCGATCCGGGGCCGTCGCCGGAGCACGCGCTGCGCGTGGCGCGGATCGAGCGCGGGCGGCAGATCGGACGGCTGTGGCGCTACAACGGCGTGATCGAGGATCCGGCGCTGGTCGCGGAGCTGGCGGCGGAGTTCGGCGAGGCGCGGGTGTGGAGCCCGTCGCAGCTCGAGGAGCTGGCGAAGTGCCCGTGGGCGTACTTCTCGGGGCGGCTGCTCGGGCTGGAGCGGCGCGACGAGCCGGAGGACGACCTCGACCCGGCGGTGCGCGGGAGCATGGTGCACGACGCGCTCCGGCGCTTCTTCGATCGGGCAGTGGCGCGGCTCGGCGGGCCGGTGCTGCTGCGGCGCGAGGACCTGGAGTGGGCGGCGCCGGAGCTGAAGGCGTGCCTGGCGGAGGCGATCGAGGCGGCGGGCGAGACGTGGCTCGGGCACCCGCTGCTGCGGGAGGCGAAGCGGCAGGAGCTGTCACGACTCCTCGACCGCTACCTCGAGTTCGAGGTCGCGCGGAACGAGAACCTGTTCGGCACCCACCCGCTGAACCGGCGCGTGCTGCGGACGGGCGTCGTCGCGCACGAGTTGACGTTCGACGGCGTCGTGCTCGAGCGCGACGGCGTGCGTGTCCGGTTCCGCGGGCGCATCGACCGGGTCGAGGCGGGCATGGACGAGCGGATCGAGGGCGCGGCCCGGTTCCTCGTCGCCATCGACTACAAGTACAGCCGGTACGCGACGCCGGGCGGCGGCGAAGCGAAGGCGTGGGCGGACGGCGTCGTGCTCCAGGTGCCTTTGTACGCGTACGCGCTGGAGCGGCTGGAGGAAGGGAAGGCGGTCGCGCGGGTCGAGTACCGGGCGCTGAAGCAGCGCGAGGCGGTGCATCGGCTGGAGCTGGTGCATGTCGATCACAGCACGGGGGAACTGGTGGCGGCGACGGACGCGCGGGAGAAGATGGAAGCGGCGCTCGACGCGGTGGCTGGGCACGTGCGGGGCGCGCGCCTGGGTGTGTTCCCGGCGGCGCCGGCGCCGTCGTGCGGCTGCCCGTCCTGGTGTCACGGCTGGGACATCTGCCGGGTGCCCGGCGGTCCCCGCACGAACGGACGGTAGGCGATGCAGCGGACAGGCGACGGCGCCGTTGGGGCGCGGCGGGCGGCCGCGCCGGGCGAGGTGGCCGGGGCGCATGCGGCGGCCGAGCCGCGCGGGGGTGCCGGCGCAGGCGGCGCCGGCAACGCGGCGCGCCCCGAGCCGAACGACCGGCAGTGGGAGGCGATCCGCGCGGTGGACCGCCACGTGCTCGTGCACGCGGGCGCGGGGACGGGGAAGACGTTCACGGTCGTGCGCCGGATCCTGTACCTGCTCGGCGTCGAGGTGCGCGGGGAGCGCATCGCGCAGCCGGTCGGGCTCGGGCGGATCGCGGCGATCACGTACACGAACCGGGCGGCGGCGGACCTGAAGGGGAAGCTGCGCGCGGCGCTGCGGGCGGAGGGGTTGCGGCGGGAGGCGTACGAGGTGGATCTGGCGCGGATCGGCACGATCCACTCGTTCTGCGGCGAGGTGCTGCGGGATTTCGCGCTGCGGGCGGGGCGCCCGCCGGCCGGGACGGTGCTGGAGG
>JADGGV010000608.1 GCA_019689775.1 Gemmatimonadota bacterium | reverse complement strand
ATCCTCCCGGGTTGCCCCGCCCCCCGCGTTCCACGCCCCCCACAACTCGGATATCTCCATCACCGCTCTCTGCGCTCTCTGTGCACTCCGTGGTTCAAAAAATCCGTTCACGCGTCCGCCGGCTCCGTCTCGATCCCCGCCGCCTTCAGCAGCTTCGCCCGGATCTGCCGATCGAACGTCTCCCACTTCAACCGCGCCTGCTCCGGGTCCGTCGTCCCCTCGAGGAACCCGATCGGGATCTCGAAGCCGCCCGCGCGGCTCCGGCCGCCGCCGTAGTACCGGCCGCGCAGGTCCGCGCCGAGCGCGGACTTCAGGAACTGGTCGACATCCAGCGTGACCTTCGTCGTGCGCAGGCTGCCGACCACGGACTCCCGCTGCCCCTCCCCCTGCACGATCCCGTAGACGACGGCCGTGTGCACGTCCTCCTCGGTGAGCAGGAAGTCGGTCGCCTGCGGGATCGCGTCCCGGTCCGCGTGGCGCAGGTAGCCGACGCCCGCGAGCGAGAAGCCGCCCCGCAGCTCGCGGTCCGTCAGCGCGAGCTGGATCACCTCCATGGTGCCGTGGGAGCGCTGGACGCGCAGGATCGACTCGAGCAGCCGCGGGTCGGCGTAGCGCGTCAGGAACTCGCCCGCCTCGTACTCCTCGGGCCCCGCCCGGATGAAGCCGTTCGTCTCGCTCCGTAGCCCGTGCAGCAGCGCCGTGGCGAGGTGAACGTGGTCCTCGCGGTCCGGGTCAAGCTCGAGGATCCCGCCGCGCCGCAGGTAATCGGTCACGATCGTCGCCGCCGCGCCGACCGGCCGGATGTCCGCGAACTCCGGCGTCAGCATCCCCTGCGGCGCGTGGTGGTCGATGATCGCCAGCACCGGCACGCCGGCCTCGATCAGCCGGTCCGTCAGCCGCGTCGTCGTCCCCTGGTTGTCGATGAACGCGGCGCCCTGGTAGCGGTCCAGCGGCAGCGCCTCCGTGTAGCGGATCAGCTCGACGTCCAGAAGATGGACGAGCGCCAGGTTCTCCTGGTGGCTGATCCGCCCCTCGTACAGGATGTCGACGCCGATGTCGAAGCGCGCCGCCATCGCGCGGTACGCCATCGCCGACGAGATCGCGTCCGGGTCCGGGTAGTCTTGCAGCGCCGCGGCCTGCGACTCCCCACGGTGCCGTTCCAGGAACGCGGCGAACGCCCGCGCCTGCGCGCCCTCTTCCGGGACTACCGAGACGTGCCCCACGTCCCGAGCCGCCCGTGCCATGGAGTTCGGTGCCTCCTCAATCCGCAGCCTGGTTGTCCGGCACGTGGCCGATCTCCGGACGGTTCCCATCCTCCGGCTCGGTCTCCGGCCGCCCCAGCAGCCGCCTCAGCTCCGACCGGTCGACGACCTCCCGCTCCAGCAGCATCTGCGACAGCTCGTCCAGGAACCGGCGGTCCTGCTCCAGGATCCGGTACGCCGCATCGTGCGCCTCCACCAGGATCCGCTGGACCTCCCGGTCGATCAGCTCCGCCGTCGCCTCGCTGTAGCCGCGCGCCTCGCCGCCCGGCGCCAGCTCCCCCTCCAGGAAACCGGCGCCGCGCCGCCGGTCGAACGCCACCGGCCCGACCGCGTCCGACATCCCCAGCTCGCTCACCATGCGCCGGGCAATGTCGCTCGCCCGCGCCAGATCGTTGCTCGCCCCGCTCGACATCTCGCCGAAGACCAGCTCCTCCGCCGCCCGCCCGCCCAGCATCACCGTCAGCCGGTCCATCAGCTCCCGCCGCTGGAGCAGGTACCGCTCGTCCAGCGGAAGCTGCTGCGTGTACCCCAGCGCCCCGACCCCCCGCGGGATGATCGAGATCTTGTGCACCGGATCCGCCGTCGGCACCCGCTCCGCCACCAGCGCGTGCCCCGCCTCGTGGTACGCGACGATGCGCCGCTCCTTCTCGTTGATCAGCCGGTTCCGCTTCTCCAGCCCGGCCACGACCCGGTCGATCGCATCGTCCAGCTCCTCCATCCCGACGTCCGTCTTCCCCCGCCGCGCCGCCAGCAGCGCCGCCTCGTTCAGCGCGTTCGCCAGGTCCGCCCCCACGAACCCCGGCGTCCGCCGCGCCACCACCTCCAGATCCACGTCCGGCGCCAGCTTGATCGCCTTCGCGTGCACCTTTAGGATCGCCAGGCGACCGCTCAGATCCGGGCGATCGACCACCACGTGCCGATCGAAGCGGCCCGGCCGCAGCAGCGCCGGATCCAGGATCTCCGGCCGGTTCGTCGCCGCCATGATGATCACGCCGCGCCGCGGGTCGAAGCCGTCCATCTCCACCAGGAGCTGGTTCAGCGTCTGCTCGCGCTCGTCGTGGCCGCCCATGATCCCGCCCACCCCGCGCGCCTTCCCCAGCGCGTCCAGCTCGTCGATTGAGACCGT
>JADGGV010000607.1 GCA_019689775.1 Gemmatimonadota bacterium | reverse complement strand
CCGGCCACGACGTGTCGTCGCCTGCCGTGATGGCGCCGAGCCGCGTCGTGTCGGCGCAGGCGGGCACGAGGAGCACCGGACAGGCGGCGCGGCGGCCGATCGAGGATGCGACGCCGCCGATCGGCCGGCTCCGTGCCTCGCCGTTCCGGCCGCTGCCGACCACGAGGAGGTCGGCGCTCTCCGCCACGCGCGCGACGGCGTCGTCGACCGGCTCGCTCCAGCGGATCATGACACGCAGCGTCGGACGAGGCGCGCTCGCGCCGGCGATGTGGTCCCACCGCTCGGCCAGCTTGTCGTTCAGCGAATCGGCGACCTCGTCGACGGCGACCAGGTACTCGCCGAAAACCTGGAGCGGCCGGAGCACGTGCACGAGCGTGAGCTCCGGCGTCTCGCCGTCCGGGCCGGGCCGGCCGAGCGCGGCCATCCAGGCGACGGCGGCGGAGAGCGCGACCTCGGCCGCCTCGGAGAAGTCGTAGCCGACGACCACGCGCCGGAGCGGGAGCGACAGCGGCGCGTTGACGATCAGGCAGGGCGTGCCCGCGCGCCGCATCACTCGGGCGGCCGTCGTGCCGAGGAAGTGTCCGGGCGTGTCCCCGCGGTGCGGGCCGAGGACGATCAGGTCCGCAGCCACCTCGCGGGCACGCTCCAGGATCGCGGCGTGCGGCGCGCGGAGCGCGACCGTCCTGCTGCCCTCGAGCGCGCCGCGCGACGACCGCTCCAGTTGCCGCTCGAGCTGGCGGTCCGCGAAGGCGACGTCCTCCTGGACCGCGCGCGCCGCGACCGCATCCGGCGACGGCACCTCGAGCGCGTGGATCGCGTGCAGCTCCGCACCCATCGCCGCCGCGAGCCGGCCGGCGGCATCCACGACGAACCCCGACCGCCGGTCGAGATCGCTCGCAGCCAGCACCGATCGCAGCCGCAGCGCCTCCAATGTCCCCTCCTCTGGCAGAGTCCGACGGGCGTCGCGGCGCCGACGTCGGACGCGTCGGCGCACGCGTTCGCCCGTACGGTCTCCGCGCGGGCGGGCGCGTTACGGTCCGCGGCGGGAAATGGCGAGGAGGGTGCATGCCCGCCGGCGGCGCGGGCGGCCAGCCAGCCCGCCCGGCGGGCGACTAGCGGAACAACTCCCGGACGGCCGGCTTCGTGACCTTCCCCATCGCGTTGCGGGGCAGCTCGGCGACGACGCGCACCTCCTTCGGCACCTTCCACGGCGCCAGCCGCTCGCGCGCCCAGGCGCGCAGCTCGTCGGAGGCCGGGCCGGCGGAGCCCGGCGGTGCGACGACGGCGGCGCAGACCCGCTCGCCCCACTCGGCGTCGGGAACGCCCACCACGGCGCAGTCGGCGACCAACGGGTGGCCGCGCAGCACCGCCTCGATCTCGAGCGCGGAGACCTTCTCGCCGCCGGTCTTCAGGATGTCGACCGACTCGCGCCCCAGGATGCGGTAGCTGCCGTCCTCGAGGACGGCGAGGTCGCCGGTGCGGAACCAGCCGTCGGGCGTGAACGCCGCGGCGGTGGCGTCGGGGCGGCGCCAGTACTCGCGGAACACCCCGGGGCCGCGCACCTGGATCTGCCCCGGCGCGCCGTCGGCGACGGGCGCGCCGGTCTCGTCGACGAGGCGGACCTCGACGCCCGGGAGCGGCCGCCCGACGTGCCCCGGCCGGCGCTCGCCGCGCAGCGGGTTGGAGAGCGCCATGCCGATCTCGGTCATCCCGTAGCGCTCGAGGAGGCGGTGGCCGGTGATCGCCTCCCAGCGCTCCAGCGTGGGCACGGGGAGCGCCGCGGAGCCGGACACCATCAGGCGCAGCCGCCGCGCGCCGGCGCTCCACGCCGCCCGCGTCGCCTCGTCCGCGGCCTCCCATGCGTCGATGAGCCGGCGGTACAGGGTGGGGACGGCCATGTAGAGCGTCAGGTCGCCCCGGGCGAGCCGCGCCCACACGGCGCGCGCGTCGAAGGCGGGGAGGATCTCGCAGATCGCGCCCGACCAGAGCGCACAGGTGAGAACGTTGACGATCCCGTGCACGTGGTGCAGCGGGAGCGAGAGCAGGATGCGGTCGCGCTCGGTCCATTCCCAGGCGTCGACCAGCGCGCGGACCTGCGCCTCGAGGTTGCCGTGCGTCGTGACGACGCCCTTCGGCCGGCCGGTCGTGCCCGAGGTGTAGAGCATCATGGCCCGGCGGTCGGCGGCGAGCGTGGGCAGGCGAGCGGGCGGGCGTTCCTCGAGCAGCGCGGGCGTCTCGATCACGCGGAGGCCGCGCTCGGCCGCCACGCCGGCGACGCGCTCCACGAGCGACGGGTGCGTCGCGACGACCTCGGGCTCCGCGTCGTCCAGCACGTACGCCAGCTCCGCGGGCGGGTGCGGCACGGCCAGCGGGACGGCGATGCCGCCGGC
>JADGGV010000606.1 GCA_019689775.1 Gemmatimonadota bacterium | reverse complement strand
CGCGCCTCGGCGCGGGCATCGCGCGGCTCGCCGCGGCCGTTGCGCTCGTCGTCGCGGGCGCGGGCGCGGCGCCGGCCGCGGCGCAGGCGCCGGCTCCGGCGCTGCGGGCGGTCGAGGCGCGGCGGCCGCTGGGGACGACCGGGCTGCTCCGCATCTGGAACCTGAGCGGCTCGGTGCGGGTCGTCGGCTGGGACCGCGACAGCGTGGTCGTGACCGGCCGGGTGCCGGTCGGCGAGACGTTCTTTTGCGGCGGCGGACCGGCGGCGGTGAAGTGCGGCGTCGACGTGCCGCCGCGGAGCGAGGCCGGGGGCCAGGCGGCGTCGCTGGCGGTGTTCGTCCCGGCCCGGGCGCAGCTCTGGGTGAAGAGCGGGGATGGCGACATCGTCGTCACCGGCTTCGGCGGCGACATCGACGCGTACGCCGTGAGCGGCCGGATCGAGGTGACCGGCACGCCGCGCGTCGCGACGCTCGAGTCGATGGGCGGGGACATCGTCGTGGCGGGTTCGGCCACGACGGTGCGGGCGCGGACGGCGGGCGGGACGATCACGCTCGACGCGCGGGTCGAGGATGCCACGGCCACGAGCGTTAGCGGCGACGTCGTCGTGCGCGGCGGCGCGGTGCGGCGCGGGCGCCTCGAGTCGATCGACGGCGCGGTCCGCTGGCGCGGGCCGCTGGAGGCAGGCGCGGAGATCGAGGTCACGAACCACGGCGGCCCGGTCGAGCTGGCGCTGCCGGCGGATGCGAGCGGGACGTTCGAGGTGCACACCTACCTGGGCACGGTGCGCAGCGACTTCGGTGCGGCGACGTTGCTCGGCGCGCGGGATCGGAACGGGCGCGAGATGTCGTTCGTCGTCGGCCGGCCGCGGGGCACGCGCGTGACGGTCCGCACGTTCAAGGGTCCGGTCACGATCCGCCGGATGTAGCGCCGGCGGGGGCCATTCCCGGCCGCGGCGCGCGCTGGTAGCTTGACGGCGTGAGCATGCGCGCCGTCCTCCCCCTCCGCCGATCGAATGCGACCCCGTGACACGAGCGCGATTCCATCCCCCCCGCCGCGCGGACCTGCGCGCGACGGTCCGCCTGGCGTTGCCGATCGTCGCCGTGCAGGTGGGGCTCCAGGCGATGGGCGTCGTGGACACGATGATGGTCGGGCGGCTGTCGGCGCGCGCGCTCGCGGCCGTCGCGCTCGGCAACCTCTACTTCATGGCCCCCGCCAACTTCGGCCAGGGGCTGTTGATGGCGCTGGACCCGGTCGTGGCGCAGGCGGTCGGCGCGCGCGACGACGTGGCGATCACGCGCGCGCTCCAGCGGGGCGCGATCCTGGCGCTGCTCGCGACGGTGCTCGTCAGCCTGCTGCTGCTCCCGGTGCGGCCGATGCTCGTGCTGCTGCACCAGCCGGCGGAGGTGGTGCCGGACGCGGCCGCGTACGTGCTGGTCTCGCTCGCCGGCGCACTCCCGTTCTTCGGCTTCGTGCTGTTGCGCCAGACGCTCCAGGCGATGCACCGCACGCGCGCAATCGTCTGGGCGATCGTGGCGGCGAACCTGGCGAACGCGGGGCTGAACTGGGTGCTCATCTTCGGGCACCTGGGCGCGCCGGCGATGGGGCCGGCCGGCGCGGCGTGGGCGTCCGCGGCCGCGCGCTGGCTGATGTTCCTGCTCCTCCTGCTGCTCGGGCGCGAGGCGCTGCGTGGCCACATGCTCCCGCTGCGGCGCGACGCGCTCGCCCGCGCGGCGCTCGGGCGGATGGTGCGGCTCGGGATGCCGATCGGAGCGACGATGGTGCTGGAGTACGCCGCGTTCGCCGCCGTGGCGCTGCTGATGGGGCTGCTCGGCACGGCGGCGATGGCCGCTCACCAGGTGGCGATCAGCCTGGCGTCGCTCACCTTCATGGTGCCGCTCGGCGTCGCGGGCGCGGGCGCCGTGCTGGTGGGGCACGCGGTCGGGCGCGGCGATCCGGACGGCGCGCGCCGCGCCGCGGCCGCCGCGCTCGTCTGCGGCGCGGCGTTCATGCTCTTCTCCGCCCTGCTCTTCCGGGCGGCGCCCGGCCTCCTCGCCCGGCTCTACACGGACCAGCCGGTCGTGCTCGCGGCGGCGGCCGCGCTCATCCCGATCGCCGGGGTGTTCCAGGTCTTCGACGGGCTCCAGGTCGTGGGCGTCGGGGTGCTGCGCGGCGTCGCGGACACCCGCGCGCCACTCGTCGTCAACCTGCTCGGCTTCTGGCTCGTCGGGATGCCGGTCAGCATCTACTTCGGGTTCCGGACGCCGGCCGGCCCGCGCGGCCTGTGGTGGGGGCTCGTCGCGGGACTCGCCGCCGTCGCGTTCTTCCTGCTCGTGCGCATCCGCCACCGGCTGGGGCGGGAGCTGCGCCGCGTCGTCATCGACGAGGAACACGGGGGCGG
>JADGGV010000605.1 GCA_019689775.1 Gemmatimonadota bacterium | reverse complement strand
CGTTGCCGCCCGCCCGCCTCGGGGGTATTCCTGATCGGCCCGCACGACCCGCGGGCGACTTCGTCGCACCTGGAGGCTTCGCTTGACCGTTCGCACCCGCATCGCGCCGTCGCCCACCGGCGATCCGCATCTCGGCACCGCTTACGTCGCGCTCTTCAACTACTGCTTCGCGCGGAGGCACGGCGGGCAGTTCATCCTGCGCATCGAGGACACGGACCAGGAGCGCAGCAACCGGCGCTCCGAGGAGATGATCCTCGAGTCGCTGCGCTGGCTCGGCCTGCACTGGGATGAGGGCCCCGACGTCGGCGGGCCCCACGGGCCGTACCGGCAAAGCGAGCGGGCGCCGATCTACCGCGAGCACGTCGCGCTCCTGCTCGAGGCGGGGCACGCGTTCCGCTGCTTCTGCACGCCCGAGCGCCTGGAGGCGCTGCGCCAGCAGCAGCGCGCGCAGAACCTGCCGCTCGGCTACGACGGCCACTGCCTGGCGATCCCGGTGGACGAGGCCGAGCGCCGCGCGGCGGCCGGCGAGCCGTTCGTCGTCCGGATGAAGGTGCCGCGGTCGGGCGAGTGCGTCGTCCACGACTGCCTGCGCGGCGACATCGTCTTCGACTACGCCCAGGTCGACATGCAGGTGCTGCTGAAGGCCGACGGCCTGCCGACGTACCACCTGGCGAACGTCGTCGACGACCACCTGATGGGGATCACCCACATCATCCGCGGCGAGGAGTGGATCCCCTCCGCGCCGAAGCACTTGCTGCTCTATTCCTACTTCGGGTGGACGGCCCCGGAGCTGTGCCATCTGCCGCTGCTGCGCAACCCGGACCGCAGCAAGCTCAGCAAGCGCAAGAACCCGACGAGCCTCCGCTTCTTCCAGCGCATGGGCTACCTGCCGGAGGCGATGCTGAATTTCCTCGGCCTCATGGCGTGGTCGATGCCCGACGGCGAGGAGAAGTTCACGCTGGAGGAGATGGTGCGGAACTTCGACCTCCAGCGCATCTCGCTCGGCGGCCCCGTCTTCGACATGACGAAGCTGAGCTGGTTGAACGGCCGCTGGATCCGCGAGAACCTCGACGTCGAGGAGTTCGCCCGTCGCGTGCAGGCGTGGGCGCTGAATCGCGACTACCTGATGGCGATCGCGCCGCTGACGCAGCAGCGCGTCGAGCGCCTGAGCGACCTCGGCCCGCTCACCGCCTTCTTCTTCAGCGGCCTGCTCGACCCGACGCCGGAGAGCCTCGTCGCCGGGAAGCTCGATGCCGCGCAGATCCGCAGCGCGTTCGACGCGATGCTCGCACGCATCGACGCCATGACCGTCTGGAACCGCGACACCGTCGAGGCCGAGCTGCGCGGCGTCGCCGACGAGCTTGGCCTCAAGCTGCGCGACATGCTGAAGCCGCTCTACGTCGCGATCACGGGTCGCCCCGCCGGGGTGCCCCTCTTCGACGCCATGGCGATCCTCGGCAAGGACATCTCCCGCGCCCGCATCCGCCAGGCGCGCGAGGCGCTGGAGGCGGCGTAGCGGGGGCGGGTCCGTCCGTCCGGCTGGTCCGTCGGGTTCGTGGGCCGGGCTCGTCCGTCGGGCTCGAGGTCGAGGCCCCCCCGCGCCCCGCTCCGCCTCGCCCCGGCGGCGGCGCCTCATACTCACGCCGCCGGCACACCGCACCGCCGGCCCGCTCCCGCGGCGCCGGCGCCGCTGCCGCGCTCAGCGCCCCCGGCGCAGCACGGTGAACGAGACAGACGCCCGCGTGTCGTCCCAGCCGAGCCAGAGCGTGGCGTCGGCCTTGGGGTCGACGCCGATGTCGATGCCGATGGTGAAGCGCTCGAGCGGGTTGGGCAGCGTCTCGCGCAGCATTGGTATGCGGGCGAGGTCGAGGGCGGGCTGGTAGGCGGCGGCGGCGTCGGCCTGGCGGCTCACGATCAGTGTCCACGACGTCGGCGTCGGGATCGTCCAGAGCGTGTAGCGGCCGGCCGGCACGCGCAGTCCGGCAAGGACGAGGTCGCGGTCGGTCCGGAGCGTCGCGGCGCCGCAGGCGCCCGTCTCCCACACCTGGTTCCACGGCACGACGTTGCCGAAGATCACCCGGCCGCGCCGCGCCGGCCGCCCGTAGGTGATGGCGACGTGCGCGCCCGCGACCGTCGCCGTCACCGAATCCGTCGGCGAGAGCACGCCCAGGCCGTGCCCGGCGAGCTCGCGCGCCGCGAAGTCGTCGGCGAGCGCGTCGAAGTCGAGCGGCTCGGTGCGCTGCGCGACGATGGCGAGGGCGGCGCCGACGCCGTTCCAGTCGACGATGCGCCCGTCGCCGCCGAGCCGGACGCGGCTCTCGCCGTCCGGCCCGGCGAGGCTGGCGGCGTCCGCGCCGACGCGGCGGCCGACGCGCGGCGCCGCCGACGCCGGCGCCAGGCC
>JADGGV010000604.1 GCA_019689775.1 Gemmatimonadota bacterium | reverse complement strand
GTCCGATCCTGTGCCTGGTGGGGCCACCGGGGGTGGGGAAGACGTCGCTGGGGCGGAGCATCGCGGAGGCGCTGGGGCGGCGCTTTGGGCGGATCTCGCTGGGCGGGATCAGCGACGAGGCGGAGATCCGCGGCCATCGGCGGACGTACGTGGGCGCGCTCCCGGGCCGGATCATCCAGGCGGTGCGGCGGGTCGGCGTTCGCAACCCGGTGCTGCTCCTGGACGAGATCGACAAGCTGGGGAAGGACTTCCGCGGGGATCCGGCGGCGGCGCTGCTGGAGGTGCTGGATCCGGCGCAGAACCACACCTTCAGCGACAACTACCTCGAGGTCGAGTTCGACCTGTCGCGCGTCGTGTTCCTGGCAACGGCGAACTCGACGGCCGGGATCCCGCCGGCGCTGTGCGACCGCCTGGAGTCGCTGGAGCTGCCGGGCTACAGCGAGCAGGAGAAGCTGGAGATCGCGCGCCGCTTCCTGATCCCGCGGCAGCGGGCGGAGGCGGGGCTCGAGGAGGGACACGTCCAGCTCCACGGCGATGCGCTGCGCATGCTCGTGAACGAGTACACGCAGGAGGCGGGCGTGCGCGAGCTGGAGCGCCAGATCGCGCGCATCATGCGCAAGGTCGCGCTGCGCGTGGTCGAGGCCGGCGCCACCGATCCCGTCGCCATCGACGCCGCGAACCTCGCGGAGGTCGCCGGCAAACCTCGCTTCACCGAGGAGCTGGCCGGGCGCACGGACGAGGTCGGGACCGCGACGGCCCTGGCGTATACGACGGCGGGAGGCCAAATTCTGTTCGTTGAGGCCGTCGGCATGCCCGGAAGCGGGGAGATCCATCTCACCGGCCACCTCGGCGACGTGATGCGGGAGTCCGCCAAGGCCGCGCTCAGCTTCCTGCGGTCGCATGCCGAGGAGCTGCGGATCCCGCCGGAGCGCTTCCGGGACAGCGACGTGCACATCCACGTGCCGGCGGGCGCCACGCCGAAGGACGGCCCGTCGGCCGGCGTGGCCATGGCCGTCGCGCTGGCCTCGCTGTTCACCGGTCGCGCCGTGAAGTGTAGCGTGGCGATGACGGGTGAGATCACGTTGCGCGGACACGTGCTGCCGGTGGGCGGAGTGAAGGAGAAGCTGTTGGCAGCGGCACGCGCCGGCGTGCAGGCGGTGCTCCTGCCCCGCCGCAACGAGGCGGACCTGACCGAGCTACCGGACGAGGTCCGCGAGAGCCTGGAGTTCGTTTTGATGGACGACGTCACGGACGCCTTCGACCGCGTGCTCGTCGAGCGCCGCTCCCGGGAGCGGGAGGCGCCGGTCCGGCGGTCCTCCCACGCCGCGGCCGCCCATGGCTAGCGGGATCCTGGACGAGGAGATCCTCGACCGGCTTCGGGAGCGGCACCCCCGCTTCCAGGAGACGGCCTACCTCTTCGTGCTCTCGGCGCTGCACCATGTCCTCGAGTCGATCGGGGAGCCGCGCCACATCAGCGGGCGCGAGCTGGCGCTGGGCGTGCGGGACCTGGCCATCGAGCGGTTCGGCCCGATGGCGCGCGCCGTCCTCGAGCACTGGGGGATCGAGTCCACGAGCGACATCGGCGAGCTGGTCTTCGCGCTGGTGGATGCCGGGATCCTGATCCGGCAGGAGGAGGACAGCCTCGAGGACTTCGACGGGCTGTTCGACTTCGAGGAGTCGTTCGACCGCAATTATCCCTGGGGTACGCATCTCTGAAGTTTCGTCCAGTTCGTTCCGCGGCTCGCGGAGCATGCCAGCGTCGGACCGTCGCTTGCGTTGTTCCGGGCCGCATGGGGAAGCGGCTCCGGTCCAGGGCCGGAGTCCGCGGTATCCTTGTTGAGGGGAGGGGTGACGGATGCCGGCCGAGATGCCAGTGCAGTTCCCGGAGTGTCGCAAGTGCGACCGCGGCCAGATGCTGCCGCTGTCGGACTATGGTCGTGACGGCGCTCCCATCACGTTCAAGGCGTGGGTGTGCTCGAACCCGGAGTGCGGGTTCAACATCCGCATCGACAACGGGGAGATCAGCTTCGGTCGAACGATCAGCCAGAGCTACAAGTAAGCTGGTGCGTCACGAAGCGGCGTACGGCGATCGGGCCGGCGGCGGGGAGGTGCTCCCCGCCTGCCGGCCCGCCGTGTTCGTGGGCCGGGCGCACGCGGGCGCGCGGGATGGGCGATGAGGCGTCGCGACGTGTACGGCTGGGCGGCGGTGCCGCTGCCGACGGCGGCGGAAGCGGCCGAGCGGGACCGGGCCGCGCGTGAGGCGGGCGGGATCCCGGAGCGCGTGCTGATGGAGGATGCGGGGCGCGCCGCGGCGCTGCTGATCCAGCGGCTGTACCCCGAGGGGCGGGTGGTCGCGGCGGGCGGCAGCGGGCACAACGGCGGGGATGCCGGGGTGGTGCTGCGG
>JADGGV010000603.1 GCA_019689775.1 Gemmatimonadota bacterium | reverse complement strand
CAGTTGCCCGCCGATTCGCGAGCGGCCCGGTTCTGCCGGCGTCTCGGGCTGGCGATCATGCCGGGGAGCGTTCATGTAACCTCCTTCCGTTCAAGGGCTTCGAGCGCCGGCCGGGATTTCGGCACCACCGGGCCGCTCGAAGCCTCAGATCACCACCGTGCGGACCGGCGGCTCGTAGCCGCGGCCGATGACCTCGAGGCCGCCGACGAGCGGGCGGCTCGCGACGCCGAGGTCGACGATCAGGACCTGGTCCTCCTTCGCGTGGATCGCCTGGCGCAGTCGGCCGCGGAGCTGCGCGAGCTCGCGGTCGTCCAGCTCGCAGAAGAAGACGCTGTACTGTGCGTGGTCGCCGAAGCCGAGGAGCGTCTTGAAGGCGCGCTCGCGGCGCCGGTCGTCGGCGATGTCGTAGGTGACGAGATAGTGGCGGCGGCGCATGGCGTCAACGCGTGGTCATGCCGATGTAGGCGGGGACGTCGCCGCGGAGCCAGCGGGCGAGGAGACGTGCCTGGAGGCGGATCATGCTGCGCCACGAGCAGCGGTACCGGAAGACGGGGTGGGTCACCAGCTCGGCGAGGCGCGCCTCGTAGGCGCGGATGAACGCCTTGCGCCCGGAGGCGTCGAGGACGCAGGCGGCGCTGGAGCGGGTGAAGTCGCGCGCGGAGACCATGCCGGTGTTGACGGCGGTGATGACGGCGCTGTCGACGACGACGGGGCGGAACTCCTCCATGAGGTCGAGGGCGAGCGCGGGCCGGCCGTGGCGCGGCTGGTGGTAGAGCCCCCACCACGGGTCGAGCCCCTCGGCGAGCAGCGCGACGGTGCACTCCTTCACGAGCAGCGCGTAGCCGAAGGACAGGAGCGCGTTGATGGGATCGCGCGGCGGCCGCCGGTTCCGTCCGTTGAAGTCCCACTCGGCGTCGAAGTCCCTCGGGCGGAGCAGGCGGGAGAGGTGCGCGAAGTAGCGCGCTGCGATGGCGCCTTCGATCCCCCGCAGCGCATCGAGGGAGTGGCTGTGATCGACGCGCCTGAGCTCGCGCGCCATCTCGACGAGTGCGTCGGTGGGCCGCGGCCGGGCGTTCCGGGCGAGGAGCGTCCGCTGGTTGGATCCCTTGGCGGCGACGATGGCGCGCGCGAACGCCAGCGTGCGCTCCGGGTCCTCGGCGGCGCGGAACTGCGCGGCCCGGTCGTAGGCGTTGCGGAGCGTGATGCCGTGCGTGATACCGTAGAACCAGTGTCCGCGCGAGAGGTGGACGATGGGGATCGCGGCCTCGCACAGGACCTGGACGGTCTGCGCCGAGATGGAGATGTTCCCGCAGAGGACGAGCTGGCTGACGTCCTTGAGCCGGGCCTTGCCCAGCTCCTCGTCGCCTTTCATGACGACGAGCTGCGACGCGCGCTTCCCGACCCGGGCCCCCTGCTCCTGCACGTACAATGGCAACGCCTCGTCGCGCGGCGGGTAGAGCCGGCGCACCGCATCACGTCCGGCGCTGGCGGGCTCCGGCGGCGCCGCGCGCAGCGCCAGCGTCTCGTCCGGGAGGCAGATCCCGGCCAGCGAGCAGCCGTTGCACTTTGGGCTGTCCTCGAGCGGGTCGGGGAGCGTGGTGCGTCGCATCGCGGCCGTCGCCTCGTCGATCAAGCGCAGCGTCCGGGCCTCGAGTTCTGGCGTGAACCGGATGTCGACGCGCGTGCGCGAGCCGGCGAAGTAGAGGACGCCGTGATCGGTCCGGTAGCCGTGCTCGCGCAGGAGGAGTCCCTGCGCCATGAGCTGGACGCGCTCGGGCTCCCAGCTCCGCTCCGGGTTGAGTGGCACGCGCCCACGCTTTGTGTCGACGGGCACCGCCTCGTCGCCGGCGGTGGCGACGAGGTCCAGCTTCGCCACGAGGCGGAGCCGCTCCGAGCCGAGCATCACCGACCGGCTGACGACGGGCGGCTCGTCGCCGTCATCGGGTGTGTCGCGCTCGGGCTCGTCCCGCTCGGGGTCCGGCAGTACGTCGTCGAGCCGGTCGACGCGCCGGTGCACCTCGCGCCCCTCCTCCGTGTAGACGTTGTCCGCCCACCGCCCCTCGACGTGCATGAGGTGAAAGAGGCGCGGGCAGTACGCGTACTCGTTGAGCATGCGGACGGGGAGGAGGTCGAGGCCCGCCTCCACGTCGTCCGCCATGGGTGCGAGGGGCTCGGTCATTGCGCGTGTGGCGTGATCTGTCGGGCCGGATCAACAGGCCGCGTGCAGGAGCCTTCCTTCGCGAAGTACGGTGGCGGGGAGCGACGATCCGACGGCCGATCGCGACTCGAACTCCTCCCGCGTCCATACCAGCACGTCCTTGGCGACGCCGATTCCCCTGAGCGCGCGATACGCCCGCTGGTCGCGACGGTGCGCCGGAAGCTCCGAGTGCGGGACGACGACGAGGAC
>JADGGV010000602.1 GCA_019689775.1 Gemmatimonadota bacterium | reverse complement strand
CCGCCCCCGAACCGGCGAGCCTACTTCCCCTCGTCCACGATCTCGTAGTCCGCCTCCACCACATCCTCCTGCGCGCCGCCCGACGTGGAGGAGGTCGTCGCCCCGGCGCCGGCGCCCTCGGGCGTGCCCGCCTCGCTCGGCGCCTGCTGCTGCGCCTGATACATCGCCTGGCCCGCCGCGCTGAACGCCTGCATGAGCTGGTCGCGCGCCGAGTTCAGCTCGGACAGCTCGTCCTGCTTCAGCGCCTTGCGCGCCCGGTCCAGCGCGTCGTCGAGCCGCTGACGCAGGTCGGGCGTGACCTTGTCGCCCCACTCCTTGGTGTCCTTCTCCACCTGGTAGATCAGCGAATCGAGCTGGTTGCGCGCCTCGATCTTCTCCTTGCGCTGCCGGTCCTCGTCCGCGTGCGCCTCCGCGTCCTTGACCATCCGCTCGATCTCGGCGTCCGACAGCCCGCTCGAGGCCTCGATCCGGATCTTCTGCTCCTTGCCGGTCGCGCGGTCCTTCGCCGTCACGTGCAGGATCCCGTTCGCGTCGATGTCGAACGTCACCTCCACCTGCGGCACGCCCCGCGGCGCCGGCGGGATCCCCGTGAGCTGGAACTTGCCGATGGTCTTGTTGTGGATCGCCATCGGCCGCTCGCCCTGGAGCACGTGGATCTCGACCGTCGTCTGGTTGTCCTCGGCGGTCGAGAAGACCTCCGTCTTCTTCGTCGGGATCGTCGTGTTGCGCGGGATCAGCACCGTCATCACCCCGCCCAGCGTCTCGATCCCCAGCGACAGCGGCGTCACGTCCAGCAGCAACACGTCCTTCACGTCCCCCGCGAGCACGCCGCCCTGGATCGCCGCGCCGACCGCCACCACCTCGTCCGGGTTCACCCCCTTGTGCGGCTCCTTGCCGAAGAACTCGCGCACGACCTGCTGGACCTTCGGGATCCGCGTCGAGCCGCCGACCAGGATCACCTCGTCCACCTTCCCCGGCTCCAGCCCCGCGTCCTTCAGCGCCTGCTGCATCGGCGGGATCGTCCGCTGGATCAGGTCGTCCACGAGCTGCTCGAACTTCGCGCGCGTCAGCGTGATATTCAGGTGCTTCGGCCCGTCCTGCGTGGCGGTGATGAAGGGCAGGTTGATGTCCGTCGACATCGTCGTCGACAGCTCCATCTTCGCCTTCTCCGCCGCCTCCTTCAGGCGCTGGAGCGCCATCGCGTCCTTCGACAGGTCGATCCCCTGGTCCCGCTTGAACTCATCCACGAGCCAGTCGATGATCCGCTGGTCGAAGTCGTCGCCGCCCAGGTGCGTATCCCCGTTCGTCGCCTTGACCTCGAAGACGCCGTCGCCCAGCTCCAGGATCGAGATGTCGTAGGTGCCGCCGCCCAGGTCGTAGACCGCGATGATCTCGTCCTTCTTCTTGTCCAGCCCGTACGCCAGCGCCGCCGCCGTCGGCTCGTTGATGATCCGCAGCACCTCGAGGCCCGCGATCTTCCCCGCGTCCTTCGTCGCCTGCCGCTGCGCGTCGTTGAAGTACGCCGGCACCGTGATGACCGCCTGCTTCACCTCGGTGCCCAGGTAGTCCTCCGCGGTCTGCTTCATCTTCTGGAGGATCATCGCGGAGATCTCGGGCGGCGTGAACGTCTTGTCCACGTTCGGGGTGTAGACCTGCACCCGGTCCTGCGCGTCGCACCGGACCTCGTAGGGGACCTTCTTCCGCTCCTCGGAGACCTCCGAGCAGCGCCGCCCCATGAACCGCTTGATCGAGAAGACCGTGTTCTTCGGGTTCGTGATCGCCTGCCGGCGCGCGACCTGCCCGACCAGCCGCTCGCCGTCCTTCGTGAACGCCACCACCGACGGCGTCGTCCGGCCGCCCTCCGCGTTCGGGATCACGACCGGGTCGCCGCCCTCCATGACCGCGACGACCGAGTTCGTCGTCCCCAGGTCGATGCCGATGACCTTTGCCATGTTCTCTCCTTGAACCCCTTGAGATCGCGGTGAAAAAAACCACGGCGGATACGCCCCGCGCGGGTGCAAGCCGCATGCCCCCCACGGCCTCGAAATCCGCGTCAGATCGGCGCAAGCTCGCGCCCTTGCTGCCAGCCTGGCAGGCGCCCGCGCCTCGCCGCGCCGCGAGCGCTCGCCCGCGGCCGGCGCCGCACCCCTCCGGCTTGCGGACCGATCCGGCGCCGCGCTATCCTGCGCAGACCGCCACAAGGAGCCGGCTTGTTTCCGCTGCGCGACGAAAATCCCACGATCCTGACGCCGTACGTGACGGTGGCGCTGATCGTGGCGAACGTCCTCGTGTGGCTGTACGTCGAGGGGGCGGGCACCTCGCCGGGGCTGCTCACGCGCACGGTGTGCGAGTTCGGGGTGATCCCCGCGGAGGTGACGGGGCGGACGGGCGGCTACGGCGGGGTGGTGCTGGGT
>JADGGV010000601.1 GCA_019689775.1 Gemmatimonadota bacterium | reverse complement strand
CCGTTCGGCTTCGCGCCCGGCCAGGCGCGGCGGGGGCGGGAGGCGGGCTTCGCCGAGTGGTGGATGAGCGACGCGGCGCCGCGCCTCATCGCGGTGTCGATCCGCGACGCGAATCCGTACTACGACACGTCGTACTGGCTGAACTCGCCGAACGTCGGCCCGTACGGCGACGCGATCACGAAGGAGCTGATCCCGTACCTGGAGCGCACGTTCCGCATCATCCCGGAGCCGTGGGCGCGCGTCGTCGCCGGCGGCTCGACGGGCGGATGGGAGGCGCTGGCCGTGCAGATCTTCAACCCGGACGTCTTCGGCGGCGCCTGGGGGTGGTGCCCCGACCCGGTCGACTTCCACTACCACCAGATCGTCGACATCTACAACGACGACAACGCCTACACGCGCGCGAGCGGCTGGGTGCGCATCGAGCGCCCGGGCGCGCGGCTCCCCGACGGGAACGTGACCGAGACGATGCGGCAGGAGAACGCGTTCGAGCGCGCCGTCGGCCCGGACGCGCGCTCGGGCGGGCAGTGGGCGATCTGGGAGGCGGCGTACGGGCCGGTCGGGCCGAACGGCTATCCGGCGCGGATCTGGGACCCGGTCACGGGCGAGATCGATCGCGACGTCGCCTCGTGGTGGCACGACCACACCGACCTGAACGCCTATCTCGCGCGCAACTGGGCGACGCTGGGCCCGAAGCTGCGCGGCAAGCTCCACGTGACCGTGGGCGAGGACGACACGTGGTACCTGGACGACGCGGTCCACCTCCTCGACGACTCGCTGCGCGCGAGGACGAACCCGCCGGCCGACGCCACCTTCGAGTACGGGCCGGGCAAGCCGCACTGCTGGATCGGCTCGAGCCCGACCCGCCCCGGGCAGGACCTCACAGCGATCGAGGCCGTCACGACGATCGCGGACTACATCGCCCGGCACGCGCCGGCCGGAGCGGGGACGCGCGCCCGGTAGCGGCGGCGCTCGCGCGCCGTCGCGCATCCGGGACGCGTCTGCCCGCCGGCGGACACTCCGCCGGCGCACCCGGCCGCCGGCTTTGCGCGGATCGCGCTTCCCGCTGCGGGTTGCCTCCCGCCGGCACGCGCCTCGCACCCGCGGGTCCGCCCGCGGCGCCCGCCGCCGCGAGCCACTCCCCATCGACGGAGCCGCCATGGATACGCTACTCCACGAGCTTCGCGTCGCCGTGCGCCGTCTGCGCCGGACGCCGGGCTTCACGATCGTCGTCGTCCTCACGTTGGCGCTCGGGATCGGCGCGAACACGGCGATCTTCAGCGTGGTGAACGCGCTGCTGCTGAAGCCGCTGCCGTACCCGGATCCGGGGCGGCTCGTGACGATCGAGCACCACTACCCCCGCCTGAACGACCTGCACGCGCCGGTGTCGGCCGCGGGGTTCCGGAAGTACCGGGACGACACGCGCTCCTTCGAGTCCGTGGCGGTGGAGACCGGGTGGGGGCCGGCGCTGACCGGGTACGGCGAGCCGCAGCGGCTGCGCGGCGCGCGGGTGTCGGGGCTGTGGTTCCGCACCTACGGCGTGTCGCCGGCCATCGGGCGGGCCATCACGCCGGCGGACGACGAGCCCGGCTCGAACCACGTCGTCGTGTTGACCGACGGGCTCTGGCGGCGCGTCTTCGGCGCGGACCCGAGCATCATCGGCCGGAAGGTGCTGCTGGACGGCGAGCCGTACGACGTCATCGGCGTGATGCCGAGGGGCTTCCGGGACTTCTACGACCGGGAGGCGGAGCTGTTTGCGCCGGTGGCGCTGACGCCGGAGCAGTACGCCCAGAGCTGGGGAAGGGAATACCTCGCGCTGACCGCGCGGCTGCGGAAGGGCGTCGCCGTGCAGGCCGCCGCCGCGGAGATGGACCGCATCGCGGCGGAGGTGCGGGCGGGCCCGCTGGCCGGCGTCGGCGCCGCCTGGGGCCTGAGGGTCACCACGCTGGACGAGAAGCAGAAGGGGACGCTCCGTCCGATCCTGCTCGTGCTGCTGGGCGCGGTCGGCTTCGTCCTCCTGATCGCGTGCGCGAACGTCGCGAACCTGCTTCTCGTCCGGGCGACGGCGCGCGCGAAGGAGACGGCGATCCGCGCCGCGATGGGCGCCGAGCGCTGGCAGGTGGTCCGGGGCACGCTGACCGAGAGCCTCCTCCTCGCCGCGGTCGGCGGCGCGCTCGGGCTGCTCCTCGCGGGCTGGGGCGTGAGCGTGCTGCCAAAGCTCGCGCCGGAGCGGCTGCGGATCCTCCAGGACGTCGGGATCGACGGCGTCGTGCTCGTCTTCACGCTCGTCGTCGCGGTGGTCACGGGGCTCTTCTTCGGCCTCGTGCCGGCGCTCAGCGCCTCGCGGCCGGACCTCCAGGAGACGCTGCGCGAGGGCGGGCGGGGCGGGACGGCGGACCGCACCGGCCTCCTGGTCCGGCGGCTC
>JADGGV010000041.1 GCA_019689775.1 Gemmatimonadota bacterium | reverse complement strand
TACTATCACCCTCCGCAAGAGTTCCACGCCCCCCTCGCCCGCCTCGGCCCGTCCCGCTATCCTTCCGCCGGACGCGACCCCAACCCGGCCCCATCACGGCACGGCAAGGCACGACATGGCGACGGAACCGGTCAGCACCACGGCGGCACACCCCAACCTCACGGTGCTCACGCACCCGCTCATCCAGCACAAGCTCTCGATCCTGCGCGACAAGCGGACGTCGAAGAAGACGTTCCGCGCCGTCGTCGCCGAGATCAGCATGCTGATGGCATACGAGGTCACGAAGGATCTGCCGCTCGTCCCGGTCCAGGTCGAGACCCCGCTCGAGACCACGACGGCCTACCAGGTCAGCGGCAAGAAGCTCACGCTCGTCCCCGTCCTGCGCGCCGGCCTGGGCATGGTCGAGGGCGTGCTCCAGCTCATGCCCAGCGTCCGCGTCGGCCACATCGGGCTCTACCGCGACCACGACACGCTCCAGCCCGTCGCCTACTACTTCAAGATTCCGCCCGAGCCCGAGGCGCGCGACTTCATCGTCCTCGACCCGATGCTCGCCACCGGCGGCTCCGCCGTCGCCGCCGTGACCAGCCTGAAGGAGCAGGGCGCCGTCCGCGTCCGCTTCGTCTGCCTCGTCGCCGCCCCCGAGGGCGTCGAGCGCATGCGCGAGGCGCACCCGGACGTGCAGATCTTTGCGGCCGCGCTCGACCGTCAGCTCAACGAGCACGGCTACATTCTCCCCGGTCTCGGCGACGCCGGCGACCGCATCTTCGGCACGCGCTGAGACCGCTCGCGGGCGGCTCGCCGGCCCGGCCGTTGTTGCCCGCGCCCGTCGTGGCTAGCTTTCCGGTGCCCGGGCCCGTAGCTCAGTCGGTCAGAGCAGGGGACTCATAATCCTCGGGTCGCAGGTTCGAGTCCTGCCGGGCCCATGACGCCGCCGGTGCCTGCGCGCCGGCGGCCGTTTTTTCGTGGGCCGCCGCGCCCGCGGCCGTGACTTTGCATTCCTCCTCCTCCGTCCGCGAACGCCGTGACGTGGAGGAGGTCGGATGTCTGCTCGAACCGCCCGGGCCGCTGTCCTCGCGGCCTTCTCGCCGCCGCTCGTCGCGGGCGCGCTCGCGCTGTCGCCCGCGCGCGCGCCTGCACCACCCCCGGCCCTCGCCGACAGCGTGCCGGGCTTCGACACCCGCGTCTACCCGGGCGACGGCGCCATGGCGCGCTGGAAGCGCGCGTCGCCCTATCGCTGGGTCGGCTACTACCTCCCGGCGCCCTGCCAGACCGGCACCAGTTGGGTCGGCCGCCGCGCGGCGCTCCGCCGCATGGGATGGGGCCTCGCCGTCGTCTTCATCGGCGAGCAGGACTGGCGCGCCATGCCCGCCGACGCCTCCCGCCGCGCCCCGACCGACTCCGCCGGGCGCCCGGGGCGGCCCGTCCGCTGCACCCGCGCCAACCTCTCCGCCGCTCGCGGCGCCGCCGACGCGGCCGAGGCCACGCGCGCCGCCGCGGCCGACGGCTTCCCGAAGGGGACCGTGATCTACCTCGACGTCGAACGCGTCGACAGCGTCTCCGCTCCGCTCGAGGCATACGTCCGCGGCTGGACGGCCGCCCTCCTCGACCGCGGCCGCTACCGCCCCGCCCTCTACGCGCACGGCCGCAACGCGGAGTCGCTCTACGGCGTGCTCCGAACGGAGTATGCGCGTCGTGGGCTGAAGGAGCGGCCCCGCCTCTGGGTGGCCAGCGCGCAGGGCGTCGACCCGCCGGGCCGGCCGGCCAAGAACCCGCCGAAGGACCCGCCGCGCGCGGCCTCCGCCCGTCCCAACATCTGGCAGCGCGTGCTGAACACCCGCCAGACGTTCGGCGGCGTCACGCTCACGATCGACGTCAACGTGGCCGACCGCGTGTCGCCGTCGGAGTGAGCCGGGCCGCGGGCGGGCCGGGGGGCGGCGCGCCGGCCCGCCGCGCCCGACGGCGCGCCGGGCCAAAAAAACCCGGGGCCGCCCGTCCTTGACGCGGGCGGCTCCCGGGGCTACCTACTAGACAACGGCGTCAACTCATGGTAGCAACGACTTCCGGGTCGGCGGGAAGCGATCGATCGGGCCGGCGAGGGCGTGGACGATCGCGGGAAAGGAGGACCGCAGCCATGTCCAGCACCCCCCATGCGCTCCGCATGACGGCGCTCGCCGCGGCCCTCGTGGTCGCCGCCTGCTCGCCGACGTTCAAGCCGGCCTACCCCGAGCCCGCCCAGCCGGCGGCCAACGCCGAGGCCAAGGCGGCGCCGGCGCCGAGCCCCGAACCCGCCGTCGATCGCCTCGAGATCTGCGCGCTCGCACCGGCGACGCCCGCCGGTCTGCGCTCGCTTCCCGCGGTCCACGTCCACGGCACCGCCGACACGCTCGCCGTCGTCGACGGCCGGCGCGTCCCGCTGTCCGAGGCCGTCGGTCCGGTGACCGTCGCCGGCGACAAGGCCTGGTTCACCGCCGGCCGCACGCTCGACATCCCCGTCGGCGGCCGCACGGTCCACTACGGCCTCTACGACCGCGGTCGCATCATCGACGCCGCCGACCTGGCCTACCTCGGCACGAGCGGCGGGCTCCCCATCTACGTCGCGGCCACCGATGTCGAGAAGGTCCGCGACGAGCTCGCCCGCCGGCTCGCCTCGGGCCACGACCTCGCGACGCTCCTCGCCGCGAGCCCGTCGCTCCGCGCCGCGTTCCGCCAGGTCCAGGTGCTGTACGTGCCGCTCCGCGCCACCGGCTGCATCTTCCAGCCGCTGCTGCGGACCGACCTGCGCTGACGCTCGGCGCACCCCGCCGCGCCGAGGCCGGCGCGGCGGCCTACCCGACCGACATCCCTGAACGGAGTGGCGATGCGCAAGATCCTGACGGTGGCGGGATGGCTGGCCGTCGCGGTCCTCGGTGCGATGGCCTTCGGCATCCTCGCCCTGCGCCGCGGCGAGACGATCAACGCTGCCTGGCTCGTCACCGCCGCCATCTGTAGCTACGCCATCGCCTACCGCTTCTACTCCCGATTCCTCGCCAACCGCGTCTTCGGGCTCGACGACCGCCGCGCCACACCCGCCGAGCGCCTGAACAACGGCCGCGACTTCGTGCCCACGCGCCGTTTCGTCCTCTTCGGCCACCACTTCGCCGCCATCGCCGGCGCCGGCCCCCTCGTCGGCCCGATCCTCGCCGCGCAGTTCGGCTTCCTCCCCGGCACCCTCTGGCTCATCGCTGGCGTCGTCTTCGCCGGCGCCGTGCAGGACTTCGTGATCCTGTTCGCCTCCATGCGCCGCGACGGCAAGTCGCTCGGCCAGATGGCCCGCGACGAGATCAACTCCGTCGCCGGGTTCGCCGCCATGGTCGCGATCCTCTTCATCATGATCATCCTGATCGCGGTCCTGGCGCTCATCGTCGTCAACGCGCTCAAGGCCAGCCCGTGGGGGCTCTTCACGATCGCGTGCACCATCCCGATCGCCGTCCTCATGGGCTGGTGGATGCACCGCTTCCGCCCCGGCAAGGTCGCCGAGGCGACGACGCTCGGCCTCGCGCTCACCCTCTTCGCCGTCGTCGCCGGGCAGTGGGTCGCGGAGTCCCCCACGCTCGCGCCCTGGTTCACCGTGAGCGGAACTACGCTCACGATCCTTCTCGTGCTCTATGGCTTCGCCGCCTCCGCGCTCCCCGTCTGGGTGCTCCTCCTCCCGCGCGACTACCTCTCGACCTTCCTCAAGGTCGGCACCATCGCCGCGCTCGCGCTCGGCATCCTCATCGTCATGCCGCCGCTCCAGATGCCGGCCTTCACCCGCTTCGTCAACGGCTGGGGGCCCGTCTTCGCCGGCAACATCTTCCCCTTCGCCTTCATCACCATCGCCTGCGGCGCCATCAGCGGCTTCCATGCGCTCATCTCCTCCGGCACCACGCCGAAGATGCTCGCCCGCGAGTCCGACGCCCGCCTCGTCGGCTACGGCGCCATGCTCATGGAGTCGTTCGTCGGCATCATGGCCGTCGTCGCCGCCTGCATCCTGGAGCCCGGCGTCTACTTCGCCATCAACGCGCCCGCCGGCGTCGTCGGCGCCGGCGTCGAGGCCGCCACCCGCACCATCCGCGAGTGGGGCTTCGCCGTCACGCCCGAGCAGATGACCACGCTCGCCCGCCAGATCGGCGAGTCCACGCTCCTCGCCCGCACCGGCGGCGCCCCCACCCTCGCCGTCGGCATGGCCCACATCTTCTCCAACATCGTCGGCGGCACCGCGCTCCTCGCGCTCTGGTACCACTTCGCCATCATGTTCGAGGCGGTCTTCATCCTGACCACCATCGACGCCGGCACCCGCGTCGGCCGCTTCATGTTCCAGGAGCTCGCCGGCCGCATCTGGAAGCCGATGGGCCAGACCTCCTGGTATCCCAGCATCCTCATCTCCAGCGGCGCCATCGTGCTGGCCTGGGGCTACTTCCTCTACCAGGGCGTCGTCGATCCGCTCGGCGGCATCAACTCGCTCTGGCCGCTCTTCGGCATCTCCAACCAGCTCCTCGCCGCCGTCGCGCTCTGCGTCGGCACCACCGTCCTCATCAAGAAGGGCGCGGCCCGCTACGCCGTCGTCACCCTCGCCCCGCTCGCCTGGCTCGTCGCCGTCACCATGACCGCCGGCTACGAGAAGGTCTTCGCCGCCGACCCGCGCCTCGGCTTCCTCGCCCACGCCCGCTCCGTCCGCGACGCCATCGCCACCGGCACGCTCCCCGCCGGGATCGCCTCCGTCGACGCCGCCCGCCGCGTCATCTTCAACGACTACCTGAACTCCGTCGTTGCCGGCTTCTTCATGGCCGTCGTCGTCCTGGTGCTCGTCACGTCCATTCGGGAGTGGTACCTCGTCCTCGCCCGCCGCAAGCCCGCGCTCCTGCACGAGACCGAGTTCGTGCCCAGCGCGTTCGCGGCCGGGGACTAGGGACGACGCAAGGCGGCTCTCCAGCCTCTTGCGTCGGCGCATCGAGGCGTCGGCCGCCGATGGATTCGAAGCTGCGATACGTCGCACGCCTCGCCCGTCCGCCGCGATGGAGATCCGATGCCATCGCGCGTTCCTGCCGCTCGCCGCAGCCGCCTGGTTGCGACCATCCGGCTCGTTGGGGCGTGCTCCCCGACGCGCTCCATGCCCAGTTGATTCGCGGCACGATCGTGGGCGCCGACACCGGACAGCCCATCGCGGGCGCGTGCAGTTCGCCTCGCTCCCGAGCGGCGCCTGGTACATCCGGCAGTGGTGGATCCGCGCGGCGCGCCTTCCGACCGGCAGGCTGACGCTGTCGCGAGCAGAGCCCGTGCGCCGCCCCGTCGAGATCCATCAGGAAGGAGGCGAAGTCGGGGAGGTGCTGGGGCTCGATCCATCACCGGCGGGCGACGTGACGGTTCCACCGGCCGGCGATGCGCCGGTGGCCTCCCCGCCCAGGGTCGCGGAAGCGCCCGGGCAACCGACGCCTGGCGAGCAGCCCCCGTCCGGCGCTGCATCGCTACCGGCGGTTGTGGAGCTGGACTCCGTGGCGGTCGCGGCTCCACCCGGCGGTGCGGACGTCGCCCGCATCCACCGACGCGACGCGGTGGAGGGCGCCGAGCTGGAGGCCGCGCGAATCCGGGGAGCCCGGGTGGTCGACGTCATCCGTCGCTTCCCGGGGATCACGGTCCGGGAAGGACGCTTCGACACCGGGACGGAGTCGGGGACCGGCGTCTGTGTCGAGTCGAGCCATCGATTGCAGCGCCTCGAGCCCCCGCGAGGCAGCGATCGTGGCCGCTTCTGTGAGATGGTTCCGGTCTACGTGGACGGTGTGCGCGTCGGCAACGCCATCACGTTCCTCAACGGCCTGGCGGTGGACGAGTTCGAGAGCATCGAGCTCGTGCCGGCCGCGGTGGCGGCGACCCGATACGGCCTCGACGCCGGAGCCGCGGGCGGCGCGCTCGTGCTCACGAGTCGGCGCCGTTCGCGGCAGGAGCCCTGAGCGGCCGTTCGAGCGGGGAGATCGCCTACGCCGGCAATGTCGTTTGAGGCCAGGGAGAAGGCCGGCAGGTTGGGGTTGAAGCGGCGCGATCCGGGACGGGGCCGGCGTGGCGGGGCGGAAGCGACGGGCCCTACGTCGTCGCCTCGGCCCGCGCGCCGTCCTCCGCGCCGACCGGCGCCTGGTCGTCCGGCTCGAAGAACTCCGGCGGCAGCACCGGCAGGATCCGCAGGAACGCCTCGACCACCAGCGGGTCGAACTGCTTGCCGCTCTGGCGCCGCACCTCCTCGACCACCTCCTCCACCGACCACGCGTCGCGGTACGGCCGCGCGTGCGTGAGCGCGTCGAAGACGTCCGCCAGCGCCACGATCCGCGCAGCCAGCGGCGTCTCGGGGCCCCTCAGCCGCGCGTACCCCAGCCCGTCCCAGCGCTCGTGGTGGTACAGCGCGATCTCCTGCGCGAGCTGGAGCAGCGGCGAGCGGCTCCCCGAGAGCAGACCGGCGCCGATCATCGTGTGCGCCTTCATCTGCTCGAATTCCTCGCGCGTCAGGTTCGTCGGCTTCAGCAGCACCGCGTCCGGCACGCCGATCTTGCCGATGTCGTGCAGCGGCGCCGCCTGCCGGATCAGCGCGACCTGGTCGGACGGGAGCCCCAACGCGTCCGCGATCAGCGCGGACAGCTCGCCGACGCGCTGCGCGTGCCTCCCGGTGTCGAAGTCGCGGTACTCCGCCGCCCGCGCCAGCCGCTCCAACGTCTCCTGCCGAGCCAGCTCCAGCTCCCGCGTGCGCGCGCGGACCCGCTCCGCCAGCGCCTGGTTCTGATCCTGGAGCCGCAGGTGCAGGAACCGCGTGTGCAGCAGGTTCCGGATCCGCAGCCCGATCTCCACCACGTCCAGCGGCTTCGTCAGGAAGTCCTTCGCGCCGTTCGCCAGCGCCTTCTGCTTCGCCGCCGTCGAGACGTCGCCCGTCAGCACCAGGATCGGCAGGTACGCGTCCAACGGGATCTGTTCCCGGAGCTGCTCGAGGACCTCGAAGCCGTCCATCCCCGGCATGTGCAGGTCCAGCACCACCAGGTCCGGCTGGAACTCGATGAACAGCGGCAGCGCCATCAACGGGTCCGTCGTGCTCCGCACGTTCCCGTAGCCGCTCCGCCGAAGGATGCGCTCGAGGAGTTCGATGTTCGGCTGCTCGTCGTCGATGACGAGGACGCGCGCCCCTTCCAGGGGGATGTCCGCCACGCTGCGCTCCTGAACCGTGTTCGGCCGCTCCGCCCGGCCGCCGCCGCTGCCGTGGTGTGAACCGGAACGGTATACGAGCCGGGAGTCCGGGGCAAGGATCCGACCCCTCGGCCGCTGGCCCCGCGCGCCGTGGATCCCCGGGGCGCAGGGCGGGTAGTCCCCGCCGATCGGCCAGGCCGCGCACCGGCCCCCGGTCGTTGACAATCGTTCCGGCGGTAGCGACCTTACGGGCTTGTTCCCCAGTCGCGCCCGCTCGCGAGCTCAGCGTCTCATACGGAGAATGACGTCGTCATGCTCGGCACGCTCAAAGGCCGAATCCTGGTGATCCTGGCCGTCCTGCTCGTCTCCGCCGGGTTCCTGTGGAAGAACGGGCTCAAGCTCGGCCTCGACCTGCAGGGGGGCATGCACCTCGCCCTCGAGGTGGCGGACAGCGCCGGTACGCTGACCCCCGCCGTCAAGGCCGATGCGACCGATCGCGCGCTTCAGATCATCCGCAACCGCATCGACCAGTTCGGCGTCGAGGAGCCGCTGGTGCAGAAGGTCGGCAGCGACCGCATCATCGTCGAGCTGGCCGGCATCCGCGACCCCCAGCGCGCCAAGGGCATCATCGAGCAGACGGCGTTCCTCCAGTTCCTGCTGGTGCAGGATGGGCGGGACCTGAACGAGGCGCTCCCGCGCATCGACCGCGCGGTCGTGGCCGCGCTCGGGCCCGGCGCCGTGGCGCCGTCGACGTCGAAGGCGCCGCAGCAGCCGCGCGAGCTGAACCAGCTCATCTTCGGCCAGAAGGACACGGCCGCGAAGCCGGACTCGGCGGCGGGCGACACGGCGCGCGCCGGGCGCGATAGCTCGGCCGTCGTCGCCTCGACCGACACCACCGCGAGCGCCCAGCCGTTCAGCAGCCTGCTGCTGGAGGGCGGTCAGCCGGGCGAATACCTGGTCGCCGAGACCGACGTCCCCACGCTCAAGAAGTACCTCGCGCTCCCCGCCGTGCAGCGGCTCCTCCCGCGGAACACGCAGCTCCTGTTCGCCGCGAAGCCCGAGGGACGTGGCGCCACGCTCTACCGCGGGCTCTACGCGCTCGACCGGCGGCCGTTCCTGACGGGTGAGCAGCTCGAGGATGCGCAGGCGGGCCGCGATCCCCAGTTCAACCAGACGATCGTCAGCTTCAAGCTGAACCGGCGCGGCGGTCGCACGTTCGAGCGGGTGACCAGCCAGCACATCGGCGACCGCATCGCGATCGTGCTCGACAACCAGGTCTACAGCGCGCCGGTCGTCCGCAGCACGATCTCGAATAGCGGTCAGATCGAGATGGGGCAGGCGCCGCTCGAGCAGGCGCGCGACCTCGCGCTCGTGCTCCGCGCCGGCGCGCTGCCGGCGCCGCTCCACGTGGTCGAGGAGCGCACCGTCGGCCCCTCGCTCGGCGCCGACTCCGTGCTCCGCGGCCAGATCGCCGGCATCCTCGGGATCCTGCTCGTCGTCGCGATCATGATCGGCTACTACCACTTCGCCGGCTTCCTGGCCATCATCGGGATGCTCGCCTACGTGGTGGTCGTGCTCGGCGGCCTCGCCTTCTTCAAGGCGACGCTCACGGCCCCAGGTATCGCCGGGTTCATCCTGTCCGTCGGCATGGGCGTGGATGCCAACGTCCTCCAGTTCGAGCGGATCCGCGAGGAGCTGATCGCCGGACGCACCGTACGGGCGGCCGTCGATGCCGGCTTCGCCGAGGCCATGTCTGCGATCATCGACACGCACCTGACCACGCTGATCACCGCGCTGATCCTGTACTACGTCGGCACCGGACCCGTCCGCGGCTTCGCGGTGACGCTCTCCGTCGGGATCATCGCCTCCTTCTTCTCGGCGGTCTTCGTCACCCGCACGCTGTTCATGGCCTACATGCAGCGGCGGCAGGCGACGGCGCCCCTGAGCATCTGACGTCGGACGGACACGGCCATGCGACTCTTCGGCAACGCGAACTTTCAGTTCATCGAGGTGCGCAAGAAGGCGTACCTCGGCAGCGCGATCGCCCTCCTGCTCAGCATCGGGATGGCGATCTTCTGGAAGGCGACGCGCGGCGACTACCTGAACTGGAGCGTCGACTTCCTCGGGGGCACGCTGGTGCAGGTCCACTTCGACCAGCCGGTGCCGATCGGCGACCTCCGCCAGGTCGTCGAGCCGCTCATCCCTGGCACCGAGATCACGAAGTTCGGCGCCGAGAACGAGTTCCTGATCCGCGCGCCGCAGTTCAGCCGGGACGCGGCCCAGGTCGCGGGGCGCGTCACGCAGGGGCTCGCGCAGCGCTTCGGCCCGCAGGCGTTCCGCGTCGTGCGCACCGAGGCGGTCGGACCCAAGGTCGGCGGTGAGCTGCGCACGAAGGGCGTCCTCGCCGTCCTCTTCTCGTTCCTCGCCACGCTGATCTACCTGGCGTTCCGCTTCGAGTGGCGCTTCGGCCTCGCCGCGACGCTCGCCACGTTCCACGACATCCTGATCACGCTCGGCTTCATCTCGGCGTTCCGCATCGAGGTGTCGCTGCCGACGGTGGCGGCGGTGCTCACCATCGTCGGCTACTCGCTGAACGACACGGTCATCATCTTCGATCGCGTCCGCGAGAACCTGAAGCGGATCGGACGCCGCGAGTCGTTCATCAAGATCCTGGATCTCTCGATCAACGAGACGCTGCCGCGCACGATCCTCACGGTCTCGACCACGCTGGCCACGCTCTACGCGCTCTTCTTCCTCGGCGGCGAGATGCTGCGCACGTTCGCCGAGATCCTGATCGTCGGGATCATGACCGGAACGTACTCGTCGATCTTCGTCGCCTCCCCGCTCCTCCTCGAGATCCACAAGCGCTGGGGCGACGCGAAGCCCAGCGGCCGCTCGCGCGGCACCTCGCAGACCGCCGCGGCGCGCGCCTGAGCCTCCACGCCCCCGCGACGACGGAGGCCGCCCCCGCGCGCCGGGGGCGGCCTCTTCGATTGGAGCCGCCATGTACTTCGATTCCCACTGCCACCTGACCGACGAGCGCCTCTTCGGCGAGGCCGACGAGGCCATCCGCCGCGCCGCGGCCGCCGGCGTCTCCCGCATCGTCACGATCGGCGTCGGCCCCGATGATGCCGAGCGCGCGCTCGGCATCGCGCGCCGCCACCTCGGCGTCTGGGCCACGGTCGGCGTGCATCCCCACGACGCCGCCGGTGCCGACGCCGCCACGCTCGCGCGCGTCCGCGAGATCGCGGCCGACCCACGCATCGTCGCGCTCGGCGAGATGGGGCTCGACTACCACTACGACCATTCGCCGCGCGACGTGCAGCGGCGCGTCTTCGCGCGCCAGCTTGAGCTCGCGCGCGAACTCGGCCTCCCCGTCGTCATCCACTCGCGGGAGGCGGAGGCGGACACCATCGCGCTGATCCGGGAGGCGGCCGCCGCCGGCGTCGCCGGCGTGCTCCACTGCTTCTCCAGCGCCGCGCCGCTCCTCGACGCCGGCCTCGAGGCCGGCTGGTACGTCTCGTTCGCCGGCCTCGTCACGTTCCGAAACTTCGATGGGGGCGACCTGGTGCGTCGCGTCCCCGGCGATCGCCTCCTCGCCGAGACCGACGCCCCCTACCTCGCCCCCGTGCCGTACCGCGGCAAGCGCAACGAGCCGGCCTTCCTTCCGGCGGTCGTCGCGGGGCTCGCCGCGATCCGCGGCGAGGACGCCGCCGCGCTCGCCCAGGCCACGTCCCGCAACGCCAGCCGCTTCTACCGGCTCCCGGCCGAAGCGGCCGCGCCGTGATTTTCGCCGCGGGCCGCCGTATCTTTCACCCGCCCGGGGCGCCGCCCCGGCGCCGGACGTCGCGCGCCCAGACGCATGCCCCGTAGGATCCAGGTTCTGCCCGATACGCTCGCCAACCAGATCGCGGCGGGCGAGGTCGTCGAGCGGCCGGCCTCCGTCGTCAAGGAGCTTGTCGAGAACGCCCTCGACGCCGCCGCCACGCGCATCGACGTCGCCATCCAGAACGGTGGCAAGACCGAGATCCGCGTCGCCGACGACGGCTGCGGCATGGGCCGCGATGACGCGCTCCTTGCGCTGGACCGTTACGCCACGAGCAAGATCGCGCGGCCGGAGGACCTGGCGACCGTCCGCACGTTCGGCTTCCGCGGCGAGGCGCTCCCCTCGATCGCGGCCGTCTCGCGCCTCACGCTGGAGACGGCCGAGGCCGGGGAAGTCGGCACGCGCGTGCGCGTCGCCGGCGGCCGCATCCTCGGCGCCGAGGACTGCGCCCGCCAGGCCGGCACGACGGTCGTCGTGCGGAACCTCTTCTTCAACGTACCGGCGCGGGCGAAGTTCCTGCGCAGCGCCGCCGTCGAGACGCGCGCCGTCGTCGACACGCTCACCACGCTCGCGCTCGCGAACCTCTCCGCGGCCTTCCGGCTCGAGTCCAACGGACGGATGCTGCTCGAGCTCCCGGCCGCGCCGGACCTGGCCACGCGCGTCGCCGACCTGTGGGGTGAGGAGGCGGCGCGGCGCTTCCTCGGCCTCGACGACCGAAGCGACGACGGGATCGCTGTCGCCGGGCTGATCGAGCGCCCCGACGCCGCCGCGCCCACGCCGCGCCGCGCCCACCTGTTCGTGGCCGGCCGCCCGTTCCGCGACCGGCTGCTCCTCGCGGCCGTCGACCGCGCTTATCGGACGACGATCCCCGAGGGCGTCCGCCCGTCCGTGCTGCTCTACCTCGACGTCCCCGCCGGCGCCGTCGACATCAACGTCCACCCGACCAAGGCCGAGGTCCGTTTCCGCGACCGCGCCGCCGTCGAGGCCGCCGTCGAGGCCGCCATCCGGGCCGCGCTCGGCCGCGTCGAGAGCGCCGCCACGCTCGACGACGTGCCCGCCCGGCCGCAGCTCCGCCGCGCCGAGCCGCCGGCGCCCCCGACGCCGACGAGCGCCGCGGCGAATCAGCTCGCGTTCTTCGTCGCCGCCGCGAGTCCGGCCGACGCCGATGCGCCCGTCGCCGCCGACGCCGCCGCCGGGGAGCGGGACCTGCGGGCGCACGCCGTCCCCGCCGCCGAGCGTCCGCCCTCGCTCTGGCAGCTCCACGACACCTACATCCTCGCCGAGAGCCGCAGCGGCCTCATCCTGATCGACCAGCACTCCGCGCACGAGCGGATCCTCTTCGAGGAGCTGATGCGCGGCTTCGCCGACGGCGGGCAGACCAGCCAGCGCCTCCTCTTCCCGCTCACGCTCCGCCTCTCGCCGGCCGAGTACGCCGTCGTCGAGGACTCGCTCTCCCTCTTCCACCGCGCCGGCTTCGAGATCGAACCGTTCGGCGGGCGCACCATCATCGTCCACGCCGCGCCCGTGCCGCACCCGTACTTCAACCCCGAGCGCTGCCTGCGCGACATGCTCGCGGAGCTCGCCGCCGGGAGCGAGCTCACCCGCGCGGCACGCAACCAGCACGAGCGCATCGCCATGACGTTCGCCTGCAAGGGCGCGATCAAGGCGGGGCAGCGCCTCTCGCCGCGCGAGATGCAGGAGCTGTTCGACCGCCTCTTCGCCACCGAGCTCCCGCATCACGACGTGCACGGCCGACCGACCGTGGTCCGCCTCTCCCTGCACGAGCTGGAGCGCCGCTTCGGCCGGCATGGCTAGCGACGCCCTCGTCATCACCGGCCCGACGGCCTCCGGCAAGACCGCCCTCTCCCTCGCCGTCGCCGAGCGCCTCGACGGCGAGATCATCTCCATGGATTCGCGCCAGGTCTACCGCGGCATGGACATCGGCACCGCCAAGCTCCTCCCGGCCGAGCGCCGCGGCATCCCGCATCACGGGCTCGACCTGGTCGATCCCGACCAGCGCTACAGCGCCGGCGCCTTCGCCCGCGACGCCCGCCGCTGGATCGCCGACGTCCGCGCCCGCAGCCGCGTGCCGATCCTGGTCGGCGGCACCGGCTTCTTCCTGCGCGCGCTCACCCACCCGCTGTTCCGCGAGCCGCCCCTCGAGGCGCACCGGCGCGCCGCGCTCGCGCGGTGGCTCGAGCGACAGCCGACGGAGAAACTCGGCCACTGGCTGGAGGCTTTGGATCCGGAGATGGCGGCGCGCCTTCGGGCGCGCGCCGGCGGCGCCGGGCGTCAGCGCCTCGCGCGCGCGCTCGAGGTTGCCCTGCTCACCGGCCGGCCGCTATCCTGGTGGCACGCGCACGCACCCTCCGAGCAGCGGCCGCTCCGCTTCCTCGTCTTCGTCCTCGACCGGCCGAGGGAGGAGCTGTACCGGCGCATCGACGAGCGGGTCCATGACATGATCCGCGCCGGCCTCGTCGACGAGGTCCGCGGGCTCGTCGACGCCGGCTTCGGTGCGGGCGCGCCCGGGATGAGCGCCACGGGGTACGCCGAGCTGCTCCTCTACCTCGAGGGTCGAACCACCCTGGACGACGCCGTCGACGCGATCCAGCGCGCCACGCGCCGCTACGCGCGCCGCCAGCTCACGTGGTTCCGACACCAGCTCCCGCCCGGCGCGGTCCGGCTCGACGCCACGCGCCCCGTGGCGGCACTCGCGGACGAGATCGCCGCCGCGTGGCGGCGTGAGGAGGCCCTCTGAGAATCGGCATCACCTGTTACCCCGTCTACGGCGGCTCCGGCGTCGTCGCGACCGAGCTCGGCATCCAGCTCGCCCGCCGCGGCCACGAGGTCCACTTCATCACGTACGCGCAGCCGTTCCGGCTGCCGTACTTCACGGAACGGATCTACTACCACGAGGTCGACGTCCCGTCGTACCCGCTCTTCGATTATCCGCCGTACTGCCTGGCGCTGGCCGCGGCCATGCACAACACCGTCGTGAAGCGCCACCTCGACCTGCTCCACGTCCATTACGCCATCCCCCACGCCGCCTCGGCGTGGATCGCGCGCGAGATGCTCGACGGCAAGGTCAAGGTGGTCACCACTCTCCACGGCACCGACATCACGCTCGTCGGCCAGGATCCGTCGTTCTACAGCGTGACGCGCTTCTCCATGCAGCGCTCCGACGGCATCACCGCCGTCTCCGAGTACCTGGCCCGCGAGACCGTCGTCCGCTTCGACGTGCCCCGGGCGTCGATCCGCGTCATCCCCAACTTCGTCGACCTGGACGCCTACAAGCGCGACGTCCTCCCCTGCCATCGATCGAAGCTGGCCGAGGATGGCGAGAAGGTCCTGATGCACATCTCCAACTTCCGCCCGGTCAAGCGCGTCGCCGACGCCGTGCGCGTCTTCGCCCGCGTCAACCGCCGCGTCCCCTCGCGCCTCGTCCTCATCGGCGACGGCCCCGACCGCGGCCGGGCGCAGCAGGCCGCCGAGGACGAGGGCGTCGCCGATCGCGTGATCTTCCTCGGCAAGCAGCAGTCGGTCGCCGAGCTGTTGGCGTGCGCCGATCTGTTCCTGCTCCCCAGCGAGTCGGAGGCGTTCGGCCTCGTCGCCCTCGAGGCGATGGCGTGCGGCGTCCCGGTCGTCGCCACCGCCGTCGGCGGCGTCCCCGAGGTCGTGCCGCAGGGCGAGGCCGGGTTCCTCGCGCCCGTCGGCGACATCGACGAGATGGCCGGCGATGCGCTCTACCTCCTCGAGGACCCGACGCGCTGGCAGCGCGCCAGCCAGGCCGCGCGCCAGGTCGCCGAGCGCTTCGCCGCCGACCGCGTCGTCACGCTCTACGAGGAGTACTACGCCGAGGTGCTCGGCCGATGAGGCGCAAGCTCCCGTCACGATGACCGATCGTCCCCGCGCCCGCTGGGAGGGCGCACCCGTCGAGCGGTGGCGGACGGCGTGGGGCGTCCCGCGCCTCCTCGTCTTCGCCACCCTCGACTCCACCAACGACACGGCCCGCCGGCTCGCCGAGACCGGCGCGCCCGCCGGCACCGTCGTCCTCGCCGACGAGCAGCGGCGCGGCCGCGGCCAGCACGGCCGATCCTGGCACGCGCCGGCCGGGAAGGGGCTGCTCCTCTCCGTCCTCCTCCGGCCCGACGAGGACGGCGCCGGCGCGCCCAGCATCCTCCCGATCCGCGTCGGCCTCGCCGTCGCCCAGGCCGTCGAGGCCGCGACCGGCATCGACGTCCGGCTCAAGTGGCCCAACGACCTCCTCGTCGGCGGCCGCAAGCTCGCCGGCATCCTCTGCGAGGGCGTCCGCGGCGGGGCAGGGGCGCAATCCGTCGTCGTGGGCGTCGGCATCAACGTCGATCAGGACCTCCACGAGCTGCCGCCCTGCATCGATCCGCCCGCCACGTCGCTCCGGCTCGCCGCGGGACGCCCCGTCGCGCGGGCGCCGCTCGCCGGCGAGGTGGTGCGCGCCATCCTCGCCACCGCGCCTCACGCCACGCGGCCGCTCGCCCCGCACGAGCGCGCGGCGTTCGAGGCGCGCGCCGCGCTCCGCGGCCGCCCGGTCCGCGTCGCCGGCGTCGCCGCCGGCCTCGCCGAGCGCCTCCGGCCCGCCGCGGGCGGG
>JADGGV010000600.1 GCA_019689775.1 Gemmatimonadota bacterium | reverse complement strand
CTCCCCACCCTGCTCCGGCGGCGCGGCAAGCGCCCGCCCGTCGCCGCCGTCGCCGCCACGGCCGCCGAGCACGGCGCCGCCGCCATCGTCGTCGGGCTCCCGCTCACCCCGGAAGGGGAAGAGAGCGACTGGACGCGCGAGGTCCGCGCCTTCGGCGAGAAGCTCGCCGAGCGGACCGGCCTGCCCGTGCACTTCCTTGACGAGCGCATGACCTCGGCCCACGCGCAGCGCGTCGTGCGCGGGCTCGGCCTCAAGCGTCGCCAGCGCGAGGAAAAGGGCCGCATCGACGCGGCGGCCGCCGTCCTCATCCTTCAGGCGTTCCTCGACCGGAGCTCGAATGGCTAAGAAGCGCCGGCGTCAACTCTCGCCCTGGCGTCGGACCGTGCGCGACGCCGCCGTGGCGGTCGTCGTCGTCACCGTCCTGCTCGTGGCCGCCGCCGCCTACCTGTTCGTCGCGGCCACCGCGCCGGGCCACGGTGCGCGTTCGCGCGTGCGCATCCCGGAGGGCGCCGGCTTCGATCAGATCACCGACTCACTCGCCGCGCACGGCGTCGTCCGGGCGCCGCGCCTGTTCCGCGTCTACGCCAAGTTCACCGGCCAGGCGAGGGAGGTGAAGCCCGGCACCTACGCCTTCCGCCGCGAGGTCGGTTGGCGACGAGTCCTCTCCGACCTCGTCGCCGGCCGCACCCTCATCGAGCGCCTCGTGATCCCGGAGGGATGGAACACCTTCCGGATCGCGCCGCGCCTCGCCCGCATCACCGGCGTGCCCGAGGATTCGGTCTTCGCCTTCCTGCGCGACGAGGCGAACGCCGCCCGCTTCCACGTCCCGGGGCCCACCCTCGAGGGGTACCTCTACCCCGCGACCTACACGTTCTCGGTCGACGAGTCGCTCGACTCGGTCGTCGCCCGCCTCGTGCGCGCCTACGACCGGGTCTGGACGCCGGCCCGGCGCGCCCGCGCCGACTCGCTCGGCATGAGCGAGCGCGAGGTCGTCGCGCTCGCCTCCATCATCGAGGCCGAGGCCAAGCGCCCCGCCGAGATGCCCCTCATCTCGGCCGTCTACCACAACCGCCTGCGCATCGGCTACCCGCTCCAGGCCGACCCGACCGTCCAGTACGCCCTCGGCCGGCACCGCAGCCGGCTCCTCTACGCCGACATCGACAGCGTGGCCGACAACCCGTACAACACCTACCGCCACAAGGGCCTGCCGCCCGGGCCGATCGGCTCCCCCAGCGAGCGCGCGATCGACGCCGCGCTCTACCCGGCCGCCGCCCGGTTCCTCTACTTCGTCGCTCGCCCCGACGGCACGCACATCTTCACCAGCAGCCTCGCCGAGCACAACCGGGCCAAGGCGGCCGCGCGCGCGCTGTTCGCCGCCGCCGAGTCCGCCACGGCCGCCGCCGGCGCACCAGCCCCGGCGCCGGCATCGACCGCCGCCGGTGCCCGCCCAACCCAGCAAAAGCCCGCCGGGAGCGCGCCCGCCGCGCCCCCGGCTACACGCCCGCGCTGACCATGGACCTGCGCCTCATCGTCATCACCGACCCGCTCCTCGCCCAGCCGCGCGGCGTGGAGGCCATCGTCCACGCCGCGCTCGAGGCCGGCGCCCCCGCCATCCAGCTCCGCGACAAGCACGCCGACGCCGCCACCCTCTTCGCCCAGGCCCGCCGGCTCCTCCCCGCCGTCCGCGCCCACGGCGCCCGCCTGTTCATCAACGACCGTCTCGACGTCGCCCTCGCCGCCGGCGCCGACGGCGTCCACCTCGGGCCGGACGACATCCCCCTCCACCACGCCCGCCGCATCGCGCCGCGCCCCTTCCTCATCGGCTGCTCCACCGACGACCCCGAGCACGCAGCGGAGCTGGAGCGCGCCGGCGCCGATTACATCGGCTGCGGCGCCGTCTTCGGCACCCGCTCCAAGCCGGGCCTCGAGTCCGAGCGGATCGGACCGGAGGGGCTACGGGCGGTGGTCGAGGCGGTGAGGATTCCCGTGGTGGGGATCGGGGGTGTGACCCCGGACAACGTCGCCCAGCTCGCGGTGGTGGGGGCCGCGGGCGCCGCCGTCATCGGCGCCGTCATGGCTGCCCCCGACCCGGCCGATGCGGTGCGCCGCCTGCTCGCGGCGTTCCCGGCGAGCGGGGCGTAGTTCGCGCGGCGCAGCAAGGGCGGCGGCGTATAGCACGGGCGGCGTAGCAAGGACGGCGTAACGGGCGCGCTGCAGCAAGCACGGCACAGCACGCGCGGTGTAGCCGAGGCCGCCCGCTGAGGAGGCTTGGCCAGGGCCAGGCGTGCGCCGGTGCTCCTGGCATCCGGACATCCGGACGGCCGGCACTGCGGACCACGGGCGCTTCGGATTTCAGGGGTTGCGAACCTGTCGGGCTCCGGGCCTTGGGCGCTGCTGGCGTCGGGGGGGGAAACGCCGAGCGCCCCCCGCGCTCCT
>JADGGV010000040.1 GCA_019689775.1 Gemmatimonadota bacterium | reverse complement strand
GGGCCGAGGATCCTCGGCCCCGCCCCGTTCGTGTGCACGGGCGCCGGAGCGCCCGCGCCGCGGCCTCAGCCGCGCGACTTGCTCACCGCCTTGATGTACTGGTTCGCGTAGCTCGTCATCTGGTCGAGCTGCGACCGGATGGCCGGCTGCTGCGCGGCGTACGCGTCGCTCTGGCCGAAGTAGCCGAGCGCCTTGCGGAACAGGTCCGCGGCGGCCGACGACGGCGTCTTCGGGTTCTTCTGCGCCAGATCGGCTGCGCGCTTGAAGTAGACGTAGCCGGTGAAGAAGTTCGCCATCGCCTTGGTGCCGGGCGTCTCGGCCAGGTCGCGGACGACGGCGAAGTACTGGAGCGCGGCGTCGTAACTGCCCTTCTGGAAGTTGGTGTAGCCGGCGCCGAACACGACCTTGGCGGCGTCATCGGCCTGCACCGTGCCGCGCTGGATCGCCATCTGGAGCGCGGCCTTGGCCTCGTCGAGGCGGCCCTTCTCGAGCAGGATCTGCCCCTTCTTCGCGTAGACGGGCGACGCCTTCGCCGTGTCGTACTTGGCGGCGGTGTCGAGCGCCGCCAGCGCCTCGTCGGTCTGACCGACACCGCTCAGGGCGTCGGCGTAGACGGACCATGCGCCGGCGTCCTGCGGCCTGGCGGTGACCATCTTGCGGCCGATCTCGACGGCCTGCGCCGACTGGCCCTTCTTGTTCAGGATGATGACCATGTTACGCAGCACCGACGCGTCGGTGGCGGTATCGGCCTTGGCGTAGACCTGCTGGTAGTAGCCGAGGGCGACGTTGTAGAGCGAGTCGGCCTTCGCCGGCGTCTTCGCCTGCCCGTCGGCCTCGCGGGCGGCGCTCTCGAGCTTCTGCGCGGCCTGGAGCGCGTAGTGGCCGGCGTACATGAGGACCTCCGGCGGCGTGGAGTCACCCTTGATGCCGCCCTCCATGATCCGGAGCGCACCCTCGAGGTTGCCGGCCTTTGCGGCCTCGTTGGCGATGACGCTGCGGACGCTCGCGTCGCCCGGGTTCAGCTCGAGGTACTGCTGGAAGTACTGGAGCGACTCCTCGGGCTTGTTCAGCTTGGCCGCGAGGACGCCGAGCATGCGCAGCGCGTCCGTGTGCGTCGCGTTGATCTTGAGCACCTCCTGGGCGGCGGCGTAGGCGGCCGGGAGCGAGTCGTCGCCCATCTCGATGAGCGCGCGCGCCTTGCCGTAGTAGGCGGCCGCCGTCGGCGCGATCTGGAGCGCCTTGTTGCAGTTCTCCAGCGCGTTCGCCCACTGCGAGCTGCCGAGGTACTCGTTGCAGAACGCGAGCAACTGGATCTGGTTCACGTAGCTCTCGAAGGCCGTGAAGATCTTGTTGGCCGCGTCCTCGGGCGTGGCGGCGACGAACGGCTGGACCTCGAACGTCTCGCCCGTGCGCGCGCCAACGAAGCTCGCCTTGACGTTCATCCCGCCGGAAGCCGGCTCGTACGATCCGCACATGACGAGCTCCGCCCCCATCTGGACCGCGAGCTGCCGGCTCTTGATGCAGTCGAGGTCGCTCTCCTTCAGGTGGTACTTCCGGAGGTTCTCCTTGAGGTCGTTCTTCGCTACGGAGACGTGGCGGGGAAGCTTGTCGATGGACTTGCGGATCGCCTCGGCGACGGTCTTGCCGAAGCCGTCCGGCGCATTGTCGGCGTGCTCGAGGTTGCTGGGGACGAGCACCTGGTAGCGGCTTCCGGTCTGCGTCGCCTGACCCGGTTGCTGCTGGGCCTGCGCGGACCCGACGGGCGCGAGCGCCCCCGCCGCGAGTCCCAGGGTGACGGCGAGCGCGAGCCGCTGATTCGTTCGCCTACGCTGCATGTCCACGGTCTCCCACGATGAAGAAGAGATGAGCCTGGGCCGCGCGCGCGACCCCCCGGGGGATACTGCTAACCCTCGCACATACAAAAGGTTCACGCCGGTGCCCGGAGTGCGGCCGGGCGCCCGCTGTCATTACCGATTGTCGGAGCAGGACTGCTCGCGGGTGCGGAGGGTCCAAGTGTATCCGCTGCTCCGCGGGTTGGCAAGTCTAGCGCCGGGGACGCGGAGGGCGACGCGGGCGGCGCTCAGGCGCCGGCGTCCGGGGCGGCACGCGCGGCGGGCGCACCGGGCCGACGGGACGGCGGCTCGCTCTCCCTGGCCGTGCCGAGGAGGATGGCGATCCAGCGGAGCTGATCGCTCTGCTCGAGGACGATCTTGACGGCCATGGTGAGCGGCACGGAGAGGAGGAGTCCGATCGGCCCCCAAAGCCAGCCCCAGAAGATGAGCGAGAGGAAGACGACGAGGGTCGAGAGGCCGAGCTTCCGACCGAGGAGATGGGGCTCGAGGATGCTTCCCAGGAGGAGGTGGACGACCAGGTAGCCGGCCAGGAGGAGGAGCGCGCGCCCGGGGCCGTTGGCGAGGAGCGCGAGCACGACCGGGGGGAGGACGGAGATCGCGCCGCCGACGTTCGGCACGTAGTTGAGCGCGAAGGCGAGCATCCCCCAGAGGAGGGGGAAATCGATGCCGAGCGCCCAGATGAGCAGCCCCATGAGGGCGCCGGTGGCGAGGCTGACCAGCGTCTTGATGGTGAGGTAGTGGAAGACCTCCTCGGCGACGCGCTCGAGGCGGCCGAGATCGGTCCCGCCGCTGGCGAGGATGCGCCGCGCCTTCTCCGGGAACGTGATGCTCTCGGCGAGGAGGAGGACGACGATGAGGAAGATGAGGAAGGCGCGCTCGACGATCTCGACGGCGCCGCGCACGAGCGTGCCGACGGCACCGACGATGCGGCCGGTGTCGAGGAGCTCGGGGATCGAGGCGTCCGGGAGCGCGATGCCGTGCGCGGCGAGCCACGCGCCCACGCGGACCTGGAGCAGTTGCACGCGGCCGACGTAGCGCGGGAGCGCGTCGCGGATGTCGGCCACGGAGGCGCTGGCGACGAGCGCGAACGCGCCGACGGCGACGAACGCGACGACGATGACGGTCAGGATGGCGAGCCAGGTCGGGAGCCGGCGCCGGCGGAGCCAGCCGAGGAGCGGCAGGAGGACGAGCGCGAGGAAGAACGCGAGCGTGATCGGCACGAGGATGGGCGCGGCGGCCTTGAGGCCGGCGACGACGATCACGAGCGAGGCGAGGGCGACGGGGAGCGGCGCACGGCGCCGCGAATCGGCTCCGGTCGCGTGCATGCGGTACCGGGGTTGGGCTGGAGTGGCGGCGCGGCGGCCTCGACGTTGCACGAGGATCGGTGGGGCCGCCGCTCGACCGCAAGGGGAGCAGCGTCGGCGGGCGGCGGCGCGCGGGACGGTCGTGAGGAGCGAGGCGTATGGGCGGGGAACGGAGCGAGCGGGCCGGCGCGGCGCTGGACGCGCTGGCGCGGTACCGGCGCGAGGCCGGCGCGGCGGCCAGGTGCCTGATCGAGGGCGTGCGCCACCTGGAGGAGGACGCCCACGGCCGGCGCCGGGCGGAGCTGGTGGAGCGCGCGGTGCGGGAGGATGGGCTGGATCGGGCCGAGGCCGAGCAGGTCTACACGGTCGCCGAGGAGGAGGGCCTCGAGCCGGCGTTCGCCTTCCAGCTCGTGCGCTGCGGCGTCGGGGTCCGGTGGCCGGGGGAGGCCGACGGGGCGGCGACGACGCTGGACGCCGAGGTGCCGCCGGAATGGGTCGCGCCGGTGGCGACGCCGCCCGCCGACGCGGCGCGCCGTGAGTGGCGGCTGCGGGCGAGCTTCCGGCGCCTGCGTCGCCTGCTGGAGGAGCGGCGGACGCCGGAGGACGCCCTGCGGGCGTTCGTGGAGGAGCCGGACGTGGACGCGTCGGGCTATTAGCCGCGGCGCGCGCGGGTCGGCCGGTCGGCGCGCGGCGCCTCCGCGGCAGCCGCGGCGGCGCGGGCGCGGCGCCGGCTCCAGAGCCAGGCGGCGGCCGCGGCGAGCGCGGCGAGCCCGGCGGCGAGGAGCGCAAGGAGCCCGGCGATGCGGCCGAGCCGCATGGCGGCGTCGAGCGCGGCGGTGAGGCGGTTCGAGCGAAGTCCGGCGACGACGGCGCTCGTCGGCCCGGCGACGGCGACGAGGCCGACGAGCGGCGCGAGGCCGAGGCCGAGCGCGAGGATGGCGAGGAAGTGGAGCGGGATGCGCCGCGGGCTGGACACCTCGACCGCGTCGGCAGCCTCGGGGCCGGGGCTCGGGCGGAGGAAGACGCGGCGGTAGAGGCGGAAGTACGTGCGGACCGCCTCGAGGTCCGCGATGGCGAGGCCGGCGAGCGCGGCGATCCCGGCGAGGCGGAAGGGGAGCGCGGCGGTCATGGCCACGGTGAGCAGGGCGGCGTAGAGCAGGAACTGGGGCGCGAAGGCCGGGCCGGGCGGCAAGCCGGCGGCGGCGGCAGCGCCGACGCCGAACCCGAAGGCGGTGTCGCGCATGCGGCGGCCGAGGCCGCCGAGCGCGTCGAGGTCGGTGGTGCCGGTGGCGTCGCGGACGGCGTCGCTGGCGAGGAGGAGGAGCGGCTGGTAGGCCGCGAACGCGAGCAGGTGCAGCGCCGCCGTGGCGAAGCCGAGGAAGGCGAGCCCGACGTGGCGGAGCGTGAAGCCGACGAGGCCGACGCCGGCGGCGACGAGGAGCACGCCGGCGCCGCGCAGCGCGGAGCGGGCGAGGATGCGGGGCAGCTCCCATTCCTGGCGGGCCCAGGACATGGCGGTGAGCGCGAGCAGGAGCCCGATGCCGGCGATGCCGCCGCCGACCCAGAGCGGCGGGGGCGCCACGAAGGCCGCCGTGCGGAACAGCCCGAAGAGCCCGAGGCCGGCCACGACGACGGAGGCGAGCGCCGCGCCGGACGCGGTGGTCCGGCGACGCTCGGCGAGGCCGGGCGCGGTCGTGATGGCGGTCGTCGCGAGCGTGAGCGCGAGGAGGCCGCCGGTGGTCGGGTCGGCGGCGAGCCGGCGGGCATCGGGCGGCAGGCTCGCGAGCATCCCGGGGCGCAGGACGGCGGCGAGCAGCCCGGTCACGACGAGGAGGAGCGCGGAACCGAGCCAGGCAGGCCGCCGGCCGGCGCGCGCCTCGCCCGCGGCGAAGAGGCCGGTCGGCACGGCGAGCGCGAACATCGGGAGCAGGACGAGACCGGCGAGCGGGTCGAGCTCGAGCGGCACCGGCGGGAGCGCGCGGGGGAGAGATAGGCCGAGCGCCCGACCACCGTAGAGGATGCGTCCGGCGGCGACGGCGCCGAGGACCCCCCCGGCCACGCGCCCGGCCGCGCCGATCGGCGCCGCGAGCGCCGGCCAGCGGCGGAGCGCAGAAGCGACGCCGCCGGTCACGAGCAGGACGGCCGCGGCGGCGAGCAGCAGCGTCGTCATCGATCGGACCTCCCGGGTGGCGCCGCGGGTCGGCGGGCTCAACCCGCGCGGGCCGGCGCGCCGCCGGGTTCGGCCGCCGGCGCGGCGGTCGGGGCGGGGCTCCGCGGCACGGCCGCGTGGAAGCGCGCGGCGAGCGCGTCGATGCGTCGGGCCAGCTCGGCCAGGTGCTCGCCGGCGCGGGCCAGCTCCTGCATGGCGGCGATCTGCTCGCCGCCGGCGGCGGCGATGCTGTGGGCGCGCTCGCGGGTGTTGGCGGCGAGGTCGTGGAGCAGATCGACGGCGTCGCCGAGCGTGTCGAGCTCCGTGGCCTGGACCTCCACTTGCGCGGCGAGGCCGCCGAGGGCGCCGACGGCGTGGCGGAGCCCCGCGACGAGCCGCTCGAGCGCCACGCGGCTGTCGGCCGCGACCTCGCCGACGCCGGAAAGCCGCGCGTCGAGCGCGACCAGCCCGGCCTCCACATCCTCCATGCAACTACGAACGTCCGCGACCGCCTCGCCCACCTCGGCGGCGGAGGCCGCCGAGCGCGCCGCCAACTTGCGCATCTCGTCCGCCACGACGGTGAAGCCCCGGCCCTCCTCGCCGGCGCGGGCGGCCTCGATCCCCGCGTTCAGCGCGAGGAAGTTCGTGCGGCGGGCCAGCTCCTGGATGCGCGTGACCGCGAGCCCGATGTTCTCGCCCGCCTCGGTGAGGAGACGCATCGCGCTGGCGGAGCGCCGCGTGCCGTCGCCCGCCTCGGCGAGCAGCTCGCCGGCGCGGCCGATTTGGGCGGCGTGGCCCTCCGCCTCCGCCGCGAGCGTCTGCGCCTCCGCGGCGGACGCGCCCGCGTCGTCGCGCAGGCGGCGTGCGGCGGCGCCGATCCCGCTGACGGCGCCGCGGGCGCGCTCGACGAGCGCGGCCTGCTCGTCGGCGCCGCGGACGAGCACGTCGGTGCTCTCGCCGATCCGCTCGGCCGTGGCCGTCACCTGGGCCGCCGTGGTCGCGAGCTGCGCGGCAAACGCGGCGACCTCGCGGGCGTGCGTCTGAAGCTCGGCGATCGTGCCGGCGAGGCCCTCGAGCGTGCGGTTTAGGCTGCCGCCGAGGAAGCCGAGGTCGTCATGCTGGCGCTGGTCGCAGCGGACGGAGAGGTCGCCGGCCTCGGCGGCCGCGAGGCGGCGCCGCACCTCGCGCAGCCGGCGGGTCACGGCGATCGGCGCGAGCGTGGCGACGTACGCGAAGCCGGCGAGCGCGACGGTCTCGGCGCCGGCCAAACCCGGCGTGGCGCCGCCGAGGATGCGGCCGACCGGGTAGAGGACCGCGAGCAGCGCGAGCTGGAGCCGCGCGACGTCGGGCAGGCCGAGCGCGTTCGCGACGATGCCGACGACCGCGAGCGGCATGACGAGGTAGCCCAGCGCCCCGAGGGCGGCGGCGTAGCCGGCGACGAGGACGACATCCCAAAGCGCGGCGGCGTAGGCCTGCCAGGGCCGGAACGCAGCCGTGAGCGCGGCGCGGGACAGGAGGTTGGGCGCGGCGGTCGCGAGGGCGAGCGCCACAGCCCAGACGAGGGGCACGTCGAACGCGCCGGTCAGGCGGCCGAACGCCCACAGCGCCGCGCCGAGCGCGAGGATCCCCCAACGGCAGGCGATCGCGACGCGCTGACGGGCGTGGAGCCGTAGCTCGCGCTCGCGGGCGAGGCGGGCGTCGTCGCCGGCGAAATGATGGGCTGCACCGCCGTGTTGCAGCTCGCGCTCGCGCGCAGGGGGCGCGTCGGAGGGGGAACGGGCGTCGTTCACGGGCCGGAATCGGGGGAACGCGAACCAGGGGAGGCGTGCAAGATCGACGCGGCCGCGTGCCGCGTCAAGAGCGGAGCGCGGCGGCCCGGCTTGCCGCCTCTGCCCGGGGCGCGCAGAATTCACGCGCCAGGCGACACGGTAGCAGCGCGCGGCGGCGGCGAGCCGCGGCGTCGCGCGAAGGAGAGAGCATGAGGCGGATCCTGGTGACGGGAGCGCTCGGGCAGATCGGCTCGGAGCTGGTGCCGGCGCTGCGCGCGGCGTACGGCGAGGCGACGGTCGTGGCGTCGGACGTGAGGCAACCGGCGGGCGACGGCGGCGGACCGTTCGTCGCGCTGGACTGCAGGGACGCGGCGGCGCTGGCGACGGTCGTGCGGGAGCATCGCGTGGGGACGATCTACCACCTCGTGGCGCTGCTGTCGGCGACCGGCGAGCGGCACCCCCAGAAGGCGTACCACGTGAACCTCGGCACGCTGATGAACGTCCTCGAGGTGGCGCGCGAGTACGGGGCCGCCGTGTTCACGCCCAGCTCGATCGGTGCGTTCGGGCCGGGCACGCCGCGCGATCCCGCGCCGCAGGACACGATCATGCGGCCGACGACGATGTATGGCGTGACGAAGGTCGCGGGCGAGCTGCTGGCCGACTACTACCACCACCGGTTCGGCGTCGACACGCGCGGCGTGCGCTATCCGGGGCTGATCTCCTACGGCTCGCCGCCGGGCGGCGGCACGACGGACTACGCGGTCGAGATCTTCCACGCCGCCGTCGAGCGCGGCGAGTATACCAGCTTCCTCGGGCCGGACACGCAGCTCGACATGATGTACATGCCGGACGCGATCCGCGCCGCGATGGAGCTGATGGAGGCGGACGGGTCGCGGCTGCGGCACCGCAACGCCTTCAACGTCACGGCCATGCAGCTCACGCCGGAGCGCCTGGCGGCGGAGATCCGCCGCCACATCCCCGGCCTGCGAATGAAGTACGAGATCGACCCGGTCCGGCAGGCGATCGCCGACTCGTGGCCGCGCCGGATCGACGACAGCGCCGCGCGGGAGGAGTGGGGGTGGGCGCCGCGCTACGACCTGGCGGCGATGACGGCGGACATGCTGGCCAACCTCTCTCGCGGCGCCGGCGGCGCCGCGAACGTCGCGGTCTAGCGGCGCCGGAGGCGCCATGGACCGGCGCCGGAGGCGCCGCGCGCGCGTCGCCGACGCGGCGGCGCACGCCACACACGCCGCGGCTCGCGCCGCGCGCACCACACACGTATGACTGTCGCGGCGCCGCGCGCCGCGTCTTTCCCCGGGGGAACCATGCCGCTCGACAGAATCGCGCCGGTACTGGAACAGGCGGTGACCGATCTCGAGACGGAAGGGCGCGCGAAGGGACGGGAGACGGTGGTCGTCGCCGTGCGGCCACCGGCGGGGGCCCGCGGGCCGCGCTTCCTGCTCGAGGGCCAGGGCGAGACGGAGTTCCTGCGGATGAACTCCAACTCGTACCTCGGGATGGGGCTGCGGCCGGAGGTCGTGCAGGCCGAGGAGGACGGGACCCGGCGCTACGGCGCGGGCCCCGGCGCCGTGCGCTTCATCAGTGGCACGTACGCGCCGCACGTGGAGCTGGAGCGCCGACTGGCGGCGTTCCACCGGCGCGACGCGGCGATGATCTTCAGCTCGGCGTACGCGACCGTCGTCGGCGTCATCGCCCCGCTGGTGACCGCGGAGACGATCGTGATCAGCGACGAGCTGAACCACAACTCGATCATCAACGCCATCCGGCTGTCGCGCCCGGCGGACAAGGCGGTCTACAAGCATCTGGACATGGGCGCGCTGCGCGAGGCGCTCGAGGCGGCGCGCGGCCGGGCGAACCGCGTGGTCGTGGTCACGGACGGCGTCTTCAGCATGCGCGGCGACCACGCGCCGATGGACGTGCTGATGGGGATCGCGCGCGAGTTCGACGCCGCGTTCGAGGAGGGCGTCATTGTCGTCATGGACGACTCCCACGGCGTGGGCGCGTTCGGCCCGACGGGGCGCGGCACGGAGGAGTACACGGGCTCGCCGCCGGTGGACGTGCTGATCGGCACGCTGGGGAAGGCGTTCGGCGTGAACGGCGGCTACGTGGCGTCCTCGGCGCCGGTGATCCGCTACCTGCGGGAGACGGCGCCGATGTACATCTACTCGAACCCGATCACGCCCGGCGAGGCGATGGCGGCGCTGGCCTCGCTGGAGCTGCTCACGGGCCCGCTCGGCGTCGAGCTGCTGGAGCGGCTGCGCGCCCTCACGCGACGCTTCAAGGACGGGCTCGAGCGGCTCGGCTTCGAGACGCTGCCGGGCGAGCACCCCGTGGTGCCGCTCATGGTGCGCGACACCGCGCGGACACGGCAGCTCGTGCGCCACCTCTTCGAGAACGGCATCCTCGCCACCGGCCTCGCCTACCCCGTCGTCCCCCGTGGCGACGAGGAGATCCGCTTCCAGATCAACGCCGACCACACCGAGGCGGACATCGACTACGTGCTGCGGGTGCTGGAGGCGGCGCGCTGATGCGCCGCCTCCCGACCCGAGCCGGGTCGCCCGGCGCCGGCGGCCACCGCCGCTACTGCGCCTGGAGGATCGATCTCACCTTCGTGATCAGCATGTCCACGGCGACGCGGTTGTAGCCGCCGTCCGGCACGATGATGTCCGCGTAGCGCTTGCTCGGCTCGACGAACTCCAGGTGCATCGGCCGGACCGTGGCGAGGTACTGCTCGATGACCGACTCGGCGGTCCGCCCGCGCTCGGCCACGTCCCGCGTCAGGCGCCGGATGAGGCGCAGGTCGGACGCCGTGTCGACGAAGACCTTGATGTCGAGCAGCTCGCGTAGCTCGGGCTCCCAGAGGATCAGGATCCCGTCGACGATGATGACCTTGCGCGGGTGCGCCGTCTCCGTCTCGGCGCGGCGCGCATGGTGGGTGAAGTCGTAGCTGGGGACCTCGACGGACTGCCCGGCGAGGAGCATCCGGAGGTGCTGGACCAGCAGCGGCGTCTCAAGGGAATCGGGGTGGTCGTAGTTGATGCGCGCCCGCTCCTCCGGTGGGAGGTGGCTGGCGTCGGCATAATAGGCGTCGTGATGGATCACCGTGACCTGGCCACGGCCGAGGCCACGCGTGATCTCCCGCACGACGGTCGTCTTCCCGGAGCCGCTGCCGCCCGCGACGCCAATGATGATCGGGCGCCCCTCGGTGGGGCGGTGCGCCGCGTCGGCGGCATGGATTCCGGCGGGGTCTTTGAAGGCGCTCATGGCGCAGGATGATCGCACGGACGGCGGCCCGGCCGCAACGTGCGGGGGGCGGCGCTCGCGGTCAGGGATGGCGTGAGCGCCGGCGCGTTGTCGCGCGGCCGGACATCGGGCACCGCCTCGCGCGGGAGGGCATCGGGCGGGCGCGAGTGCCGCGGCGGGATCCGGCAGCGCGGCAGCGGAAGCTCAGCGGTGGTCGCCGACCGGGCCGGGCGGGGGGTGCGGGCGGAGTTGTCGAACGACGAAGGCGACGGTGTCGCCGGCGGGGCGAGCCTCCAGATCGGCGACGCGCCAGCGCGGGTCCTCCAGCATGCCGAAGAAATCGAAGCTCCCCGCGGGGCGCCAGGTCACGGGGTACTGCGCGCTCGGCGCGTAGTACATGACGACCCGACTCGGCGCGGGCGCGCCGCTCCGCGCCAGCGCCTCGGTGAAGCGCCGCACGATCTCCCCGCGGGGGTAGCGCCGCAGCTCCTGGAGTGGCACGCCCGCGCCGACGCGAAAGATGGCCAGCGCGTAGTCGTCCTCGGCGCGGGCGGCGCGGACGAGCACATCCGTGCCGAGCGGGATCGTGCCGTCGGCGCCGACCTCGATCGTGGCATAATCGGGGAAGTGGCGCTGGAACGCCGCCGGCCGGAAGCGGATCCCGTCCGGGGCCGGCGGGCGCGGGCGCGGCTCGAGGCGCCATTCGCCACCCCGCCGGACGACCTCCAGCTCCAGCGGGCCCGGCGGGCCGGCGTCGAAGCCGAGCTCGAGCACGATGCGGGCGGGGTGTCTGTCGAACGCGAAGCTGAAGCCGCGCTTGCTCGCCCAGCCCGGCGTCTCGACCACGCGCACCTCAGCGAGCTGCACCGGGACGCGACTCACGCGCTCGGCCTCGCGCGCGAGGTGCGCGCGGTCGGCCGCGAAGCGCTGCGCCGCCGCGCGGTGGAGCGGCGACGGCGGGACCGACCACGCGTGGCGCGTGTTCACGGCGGCGTACGTGCAGACCGCGCCGAGCACGGTGGCCGCGGCCGCGGTGGCGAGCGTGGGCTGGAGGCGGCGCAGCACGAGCCCGCTGGCGAGGCCGAGGACGGCGGCGCCGCCGACGATCAGAGGCATGCCGATGAGCCAGGCCATCTCGAGGTCGCCCTTGACCCACCAGGCGAGCAGCGGGACCGTGACGACGATCCAGAGCGCGGCGGCGATCCAGCGCCAGAACGCGATGTCCATGGGGAATCCGGTCAGTAGCGGGTATCGAGGCCGAGCACGAGGCGGACGGTGTCGCGGGCGATCAGCAGCTCCTCGTCGGTGGGGATCACCCACGCGGCGAGGCGCGCGCCGTCGCGCGTGATCGGGCCCTCGCGGCCGCCGACCATCTCGGCGTTCGCCTGCGGGTCCAGCTCGAGCCCCATCCACGCCAGCCCATCCAGGATCCGCGCCCGCACGCCGGCGGCGTTCTCGCCGATGCCGCCGGTGAAGACGACGGCGTCGGCGCCGCCGATCGCGGCCAGGTACGCGCCGATGTACTTGCGGGCGCGGTAGGCGAAGATGTCGACGGCCAGGCGGGCGCGGCGGTCGTCGTGCTCCTGGGCCTCGGCGAGCAGCTCGCGCATGTCGTTCGTCAGCCCCGAGATGCCGAGCAGCCCGGACTGCTTGTTTAGCATCGTCTCCATCTCGTGGAGTGTGAGCCCCTCCTTCGCGGCGACGTAGTCGAGGATCGCAGGGTCCAGGTCGCCGGAGCGCGTCCCCATGACCAGCCCCTCGAGCGGCGTGAAGCCCATCGACGTATCGACGGAGTCGCCGGCGGCGATCGCGCACGCGGAGCAGCCGTTGCCCAGGTGGAGCGCGACGAGCCGCGTCGCCTCCCGCGGCGTACCCGTCAGCTTGCGGTAGCGGTACGCCACGTAGCGGTACGACGTGCCATGGAAGCCGTAGCGGCGCACGCGGTGCCGCCGGTAGATCGAGTACGGAATCGCGTAGAGGTACGCGTAGTCGGGGAGCGTGTGGTGGAACGCCGTGTCGAAGACGGCGGCCTGCGGCACGGCCGGGCCGAGCACGTCCATCGCCGCCCGGATCCCCTTGAGGTTGTGCGGGTTGTGCAGCGGCGCCAGCTCGATCGTGTCCTGGATGCCGCGGAGCACCTCCTCGTCGATCAGGACCGAGCGGGTGAAGCGCTCACCGCCGTGGACGACCCGGTGCCCGACCGCCTCCACCTCCGCCAGCGAGCCGAGCGGCGCGCCGGAATCCGAGCCGACCAACCAGCGCAGCACGGCCTCGACCGCCGCGCGGTGATTCCGGATCGGCGCGGTGGTGTGCAACGGGGCCGCACCCCGCGCGGCGAAGCTGATGATCGCCTCGCCGCCGATCCGGTCGACGATGCCGCCGGCCAGGCGCTCGTCGCGGTCCTCGGCGATCCGCTCCGGATCCGTGGCCACGACCTGGAACTTGAGCGACGACGAGCCGGCGTTGAGCACGAGGACGTTCATGGTCGGGAAGTTACCGTGGCGGCGGAGGCGCCGCGAGGCGGCCGGCGAGAGCGCTCGCCGGGCTCGCGGGGTGGCGCGTGCCGACACGGTCGCGGCTTGCGCGCCGCGAGAATCCGATTACTATTGCCCGCGATCGTTCCATTTATCCACAGGCAGGGCGCGTAAGGCGCTCGATTCTGCGGATCGTCCATCCACGATTCTTCTCGCCAGACGCGATTCGCGGGGCGCTCCGCTCCGCAACATCACACCTTCGCCAGGAGGAACGATGACGCCGTCGTCGCGTGCATGCTCACTGCGCCGGTCCGCCGTATGCACTTATCGGGATGGTCCTCGCCGTGGCCGCCGTCATCCTCCCGCCTTCCGCTGGCCGAGCGGTGGCGCAGGAGCCGGACACGATCGAGGCGCTCGTCCCCGGGCACCGCTCCATCTCGCTCAACCTGCCTGACGGCGGCGGCGCCATGTTCGGCATCTGGAAGGTCCACTCCGCCAACTGGAACCGCGGGCTCCTCGTGAACGCGTCGGTGGAGGCGGCAGGCGCCGACGGCGTCACCGGGAACGACGTAGAGAGCTTCGGGCTCTTCGTCGGCCCGGCGTTTCGGCGCTACATCGCACGCTCCGGCCCGGTCGCGCCGTTCGTCTACACGGATCTCACCGTGGGCGGCTCCGTCAACCGGCGGTCGGCGACCGGCGACAGCCCCGCGATGCACGTTTGGCAGGCCGGTCTCGGCGCCTCGCTCGGTCTCGGCGCGGAGTGGTTCCCGCTCCGGCGCGCGAGCGTCGCCGGCTTCACCGGCGCGCACCTCTCGGCGACGGTCGGGCGCGACAACAGTTCGGCGACGCCCGCGACCGCCTGGAGGGTCGCGGCCGGCACCATGAGCTCCACGATCTCGCTCCAGATCTACTTCTGAGCGGGCGCGGGCGGGGCGGGCTCGGCCGCCTGGCGGCCGACGCCCGGGCCCTCCGCCCGGCCGTAGCGCACGCGCAGCCGGCGGGTGCCGAACACCAGCGCCGAGAGCGCAGTCAGCGCGGCCACGCCGCCGAGGATCGCGACCATGCGCAGGAACGGCTGGCCGACGGCCACGCGCTCGAGCGTGAAGCGCGTGAGCGTCCAGAGCCAGACGAGCGCGCCCAGGAGCAGGACGCCGCGGGCCACCGCCGGCACCCAGCGCCGCCGCACGGCGAGGAGCGGAAGCAGCGCGAGGACGGCGAGGACCGCGAGCAGGTTGCCCGTGCGGAGAAAATGCGCGGCCAGCAGGAGCGCGCTGAGCGCGACGGGGAGCAGGAGCAGGAACGTCATGGCGCCTCCGATGGCGTGGTCGGGCCCCTGGAATCGGCGCGGCTGGCCGCCGCGCGGGTGAACCGGTCGCGCGGCGGCGTCGGGTCCGCGGCGGGGCGAGGAGGCCGCGCCAGGCGCTGGCCCGTCGGCTCCGCGGCCGGCCACGGCCGCCGGCGCCTCGCCTCCGCCGGCGGTTCGCCCCGCCGCACCAGCGCAATGCATCGCTCGCGTCGGCGCGCTCCGCCGCTCCGGGGCTCCCCCGCGCGCAGCAGCGCCAGGACGGCCACCGCGCTGGCGGCGCCGCCGGCCGCGGCGATCGGAAACAGCGTCGTGACTCCGAGCCCGAGCGCCGCCAGGAGGCGCCCGGCCAGCGGCCAGCCGAGGCCCACCAGCGCGCCGCACATCCCGGCGAGGCCGAGCGCGTGCAGCGCGACCCAGCCCGGAGCCCCGTCGCGGCGCCGGAACGCGGCGAGGGCGAGCGCCGGCGTGACCACGCCGAGGACCGTGAGGTGCAGGTACGCGAGCACGATCGAGCGGTCGTGCATGAGCGCGTCGGCGAGGCCGAGCGATGCGACGACCTCGAGCCCGCCCTTCAGCGCGGCCGCCGCGCCGACCAGGCGGAGGATCGCGCCGGGCGCGGCGGCGCCGAGGACGTCCGCGGCGAAGAGCACGCCGCCGGCGCCGAGCAGGAGCGAGCCGGCCCGGCCGACGCCGAGCAGCGCCGGCGTGGGCGGCGGCGCGGCCACGAAGAGGAACGCCGACGGCAGGACGCCGAGGCACGTCAGCACGAGCGCGGGCATGGCGCGGCGGCCGCCGATGCGGGCATAGACGGCGCCCATGACGCCGAGCCCGACGAAGCCGGCGACGAAGGGCGTCAGGAACAGCTTGACGCCAAGCTCCTTGAGCCACGGGTCGTCGACGCCGCGGGCCAGGAGAATTCCGGGTAGGAGCGTGGCGGTGCCGGCCACGAGCAGGAACACGAGCGAGGCGCGGAAGCACCGTCGCTCGACGGCGGGGGCGGGGCCGAGCGCCCGAATGGCGGGGAGCGCGAACGCCCACCACAGCGCCACGTGCACGGCCGAGATGGCGATCGACGCGGCGTCGTAGCCGCCGAGGGCGAAGGCGACGAGGGCGGCGAGCGATGCCACGCCGAGCGCATGCGCGTGCCGGGTGAAGCGCTGCCGGCGATCGGGCCGGAGCCGTGCCGCGCGGATCACGAGGCCGAACAACGCCGGCGTCGCCCACCCGAAGAAGCCGACATGTGAGTGGGCGTGCACGAGGTAGCCGAAGACGAACGGCCCCTTCAGCGCCGGCCAGACGAAGATGGCGCGCAGCCAGGCGCCCAGCCCCACCGTCGCGGCGAGCAGCAGCGCCGCCCAGAGGAAGTAGGTGCGCTCGGCGCGGCTCGCTCCCGGCTCGGACATCGGCTCCTTCCGCGTTCGGGTTCCTCGATCCGGACCCCAACATGCGGAATTGCGCGCGGGCACGGTGTCGGGAGAACCGCGGTCGCCGGGCGGCGAGACGTGCCACGCCGTGTGGGGCGTTCCCCGACGGCCCCGCTTGCCGGTCCGGTGCCGGCCACCCACCTTCCCCG
>JADGGV010000599.1 GCA_019689775.1 Gemmatimonadota bacterium | reverse complement strand
GCCCGTGGCTCCGCGGCTCCGAGGCCACCCCATCGGCGGCGGCGCCCGCCCCGCCGGCGCCGCCGCTCGCCGCCGAGCAGCCCAGCATCGAGCTGCCGCCGCCGGGCGTGGCCGGTGATCCCCCACGACGGCCCGACAAGTGACGCCGGCACGGCGACTCGCGGCCCGGCCGCGGACGGCGCCGAAGGAAGAGAGACGGGAGGTGGGTGGGAGACGGAGGGGAAGGGCGCGGCGGGCGCCGCGCCCCGTGGACCTCAGCGCCGTCCCGCTCGCGCCCTGGGCCCGCTCGGCCGGCCGAACATGTACGCGACGTTCAGCTTGTAGACGGACTGGCGCACCTTCGTCGGCTCGTCGATCGTGAAGCCGGTCCGCGGGCGGAACGAATCGCTCCCCGTGAACGGGTTCCCCAGCGAGTAACCGGTCGCCTCCAGGCGCACCGCAACGTCCCTCGTGACGTGGTATTGCAGTCCCAGCGCGCCGACCACCCCTCCTCGGAACTCCGTGCCGTTGTCGATCAGCACGCCGTTTACGCCCTCGTCGCTGAGGTTCCACCAGGTCACCGCGTAGCCGGCCGACGCGTACGGCGTGAACCGGCGCTTCTCGCGGAACAGGTACCGCGTCGCCTCCACCGACAGGACCGTGCTGCCGAGCGTGCCGATGCCGTCCAGGTCGAGCAGGTCCGAGTTGTTCCCCGTGTCGTCGTTGTACCTCAAGTCCGCCGACGTGTGGTTCACGCTCAGCTTCAGGCCGGTCCGTGGAAACACCATCGCGCCGAGGGCGCCGCCGAACGAGAACCCCATGTCCGACTCGAGCGCGCGCTGCTCGATCGTTCCCGGCGTGCCCTGGAGCAGAAATCGCCCGTACCCGCCGATGCCCGCGTACGCGTCGATCGAGTAATACGGAAACCCGGCCGGCCAGTGGATCAGGCCGCCAAGAAACCCCTGCGGCGACGCCGCCGTCGGCGCGAGGGCAAGGCCGAGGCCGAGGGCCCCGGCGCGCAATGCGTAGCGCTTCAACATCGACCATCCTCCTTTCGCCGACGATGCCGGCGCGAAGCACGCTGCCCGCGCCGCCCCCACACGAGCCGAACGCTACCGGTCACGCCCCGCGTCGCCAATCGGACGAAAGTCCATATTTGTCAGTGTGTTACGCGCGAAGCGGGCGCCCGGCGGCGGGCGTGGCCCAGCGCGTCGGAACGGGGCGTCGATCGAACGGCACCGCGTGGGGACGGCGTCGGCGCGGCGGGGGCCGACGTCCGCCGATGATCGCCGGCCGCCCCACGCGGCGCCCCGGTACGGCCTCGGATCCGCCGCAGCCACTCGAGCCCGGGCGAGCGGTTACCCGGATCGTCGCGGATCCGTGCCGCACGCGGCACTGGACCTTCGGGCAGCCGCAATGTGCCGCTCGAGCGCACCGCGGCCGTGTCGGCCGGCTTCCGCGCCGACGCCGCGCGGGGCCGCCGTCGTGCCGGCCCCGCCACTGCGGCGCGCCGGTGGGCTCACGCCGCACTCTCCGGGACCGCCGCGGAGTTCGCGGCGCCGGCCGACACCGTTTGGAGGAAGACGGCCTCCGCCAGCACGAGCCGCTCGAGCTCGCCCGGATCCACGCTCTCGTCGAGGTCGCGGCAGCGTGACTCCGCCTGATCCGCCGCGCCCCAGATCACGACATCGGCCCGCGGTGCGACGTCGCGCAGCGACGCGAGGATCGGCGGCGGTGCGGGCATCCCCACCTCCGCGGCGGGACGCCCGAACGCCCACTCGAGCGCCTCCCGCGCCGCCAGCAGGACCAGCGAGCCGGCGGAGGCCTGGAACGACGGGGTCACGCGCACGCACTGGACATCCACCCCGACACCCCACGGCGCCACCTCGCCAAGGTGCCGCACGAGGTGCTCCAACTCCTGCCGCGGATCCGTTCCCGGCGCCGTCGCCAACCGCAGTCGCGCGCGAGCCCGGGACGGCAGCTCCCGCCCCGGCCGCGCCGACGGACGCGTGTCCACGGCCAGCACGCTGATCGCCGGACGCGACCAGAGGCGCGTCGCGAGCGCGCCGGTCCCCGGCGGCCGCACACCCTCGAGGAGCCCGGCCGCCCGACGCAGCTCCGCCTCGTCCGGCCCTGCGCCGCGCCACTCGAACCGCGACAGCCCGTCCACCACCACGTCTCCCGCCTCGTCGTGCAACGTGCTCAGCATGCGGGCCAGCGCCAGGGACGCATCCGGCGCCGCGCCGGCGTACCACCCTGCATCGACCGGGCGCCTCAGCACCCGCACCTCCACCACGCACTCCGCCGCGCCGCGCGCCGCGACGACGAGCGTCGGCTCGCCCGCGCGGACGCTGCCCCCGTCGGCGACCACGTACACGTCGCTCCGAAACAGCCCGGCGTGCGCCCGCACGAAGCTCTCCAGCAATCCGCCCGGCTCCTCCGCCCCCGCGATCAGCACCTTGAGCCCCACCG
>JADGGV010000598.1 GCA_019689775.1 Gemmatimonadota bacterium | reverse complement strand
CCCCAGAACTCCCCCATCCCCGGCTTCACGCTCGAGTCCAGCGGCCCCTTCACCAGCTCGCTGCTGATCATCATCCCACCGTACGGCGACAGCTCCACCGACAGCGCCCGCTCCCCCCGCCGCGCCTGCACCCGCTGGGCGTGCAGCGGCCCCGCCAGGAATGAGAACGCGGCAACCGCACCCAAGAATCGAACCAGATGTCGGACCATAGGGGCCTCCGTGGCCGGACGGAATCACATCGCTTCCGTGGACCCCATCAGGCACGGACGAGGCCAGCGCCTTGCATTGGCGTAAGTGTATTGTTGACAATGAGATTCGCTCGTGCGGGCGACGGCCGGGCGCGGACGCGGCGGCTTCGATCGGGGACGATGCGACGTCTCCGCCGGAGGACAACGACCGCCCGGCCCCGCGCCCGGTGGTCCGCCCGCGCCCGTCGACCGGGCCGCGGTGCGCCGGGAGCGACTCCGGGATCGGGCCGCGGCCTCAGGGCGCGCCGGCCAGCCCGCGGAGCACGCGGCGCGCCACCTCGCGGTCGTGCTCCACGACCCGGTTCGCGGACTCGTAGATGAAGTCCTTCATCTGCGGGAATCGCGCGGCCATCTCGGCGGGGTTCGCGAGCGTGGTCTCGCCGTCGGCGATCTCGCGCAGCAGCGCCCACGGCCGCTCGAACGCCGCTGCCGGCGCGTCGATCTCGAACGCGTGCAGCATGACCCGGACGGCCAGCGAGAAGGCGTCCAGCGCGATGCGGTCGGACTCGGTCTCGGACATGGCTTGCCCTGCGTGGATCGGTCTCCGGGGCGCGGCGGGTGGCCGCGGCGTCGGCCTGCCCCGCGGCGACGCGCAGCCGGCCCCGGCGCGTCGCGCGCGCCCGCCCGCCGCGCCCGTCCACAGGGCCGCGTCGGCGCGCCGGCGGGGGCTCGGCCCGGCCAAGCGCCCGCCGCTCACCCGACCAGCGCGACCAGCCGGTCGATCAGCTCCGCCTGCGCCGGCAGGATCCGCTGCTTCGCCGTCTCGACGTCGAACCAGGCGCACCGGTCCACCTCCGGGTAGACCTGCCAGCGCCCCGAGCCGCGCGGCCACTCCACGCGCATCGTGTTGCTCGTGATCGTCGCCGGGTCGGCGTCGCCCTCCCACGCCCAGGCGTGCACCAGCTTGCCCGCCTTCTGCCGGATGCTCCCGAGCGGCAGGAACGGCCCCTGCGCCCGGATGCCCGTCTCCTCCTCGAACTCCCGCTGCGCCGCCGCGAGCGGCTCCTCGCCCGGCTCCACGACCCCCTTCGGTACCGTCCACGCCCCAAGGTCCCGGTGCGTCCAGAACGGCCCACCAGGGTGCGCCAGGAACACCTCGAGCCGCCCGCCGCGCCGCCGGAACAGCAGGAGCCCCGCGCTCACGTTCGCCCGCTTCGCCATGTCCCGTCGTCGCTGGGGTCCGCAACTAAGGCTCCCGTAGTGTAGCGCCGCCGGGCTGCCTCGCCAGCCCCGGGGGCGGCATCGGCGGAGCAAATCTCGGGCGACGTCGCCCGTACCCGCGCCGGCGTCACGAACCCTCGCGGGCGGCCGACGCGAGCCGGCGCTCGACGGCCCGCGAGAGCTCGGCGCTCCGCAGCCCCGGGGGCGGGCGCGGCCGGTCGCCCCCCGAAAGAAAAGGGCCGCGCGCCAGATGACGCGCGGCCCGGGGCCGATCCGACGTCGAGTCCCGCCGTCGCCTACGCCCGGCGGCTCCACAGCACGTAGAACGGGGCGCCCAGGAACACGATCGCGAGCCCGATCCCCGCGTCCAGCGGCTGCGTCAGCAGCGTGTTCAGCACGATCGCCGCCGCCGCCACGACGAACAGCACCGGCGTCCACGGGTAGCCCGGCACCCGGAACGGCCGCGGCGCCTCCGGCCGCGTCCGCCGCAGCACCAGCAGGCTCGCCGCCGCCAGCGCGTAGAAGATCCACCCCGTGAAGACGACGTACGTCAGCAGGCGCTCGAACGTCCCCGTCGCCGCGAGCAGCGCCGCCCACGCACCGCTCGCCAGGACCGCCCGCGCCGGCGTCAGGAAGCGCGGGTGCACCTCCCCGAGCCCGCGGAAGAACAAGCCGTCCTGCGCCATCCGGAACGCCGCGCGCGGCGCCGTCAGCGTCACGCCGTTCGCGGCGCTGAAGATCGAGACCGTCACCGCCGCGGCCACCAGCTTCGCCGCGCCGGCGCCGAGCACCGTGCCGACCGCATCCGCCGCCACCGCGTTCGACGCCATCACCGCGTCCGGCGAGAGCGCCCCCAGGTACGCCACGTTCGCCAGCACGTACAGCAGCACCAGCGCCAGCGTCCCCAGCCCGATCGCCGGCGGCAGCGTCCTCCCCGGCTCCTTCGCCTCGCCCGCCGAGAACGTCGCGTACTGCCACCCTTCGTACGCCCACAGCACGCCGATCATCCCCGCCCCCACCCCCGACAGCACCGCCGGCGTGAAG
>JADGGV010000597.1 GCA_019689775.1 Gemmatimonadota bacterium | reverse complement strand
CCTGGATCCCCGTCCCCTCCTGCGTCCGCCCGCGGCGCGCGCCGGCACCGCGGGCGCGCTCGCTGCGATCCTTCCCCCGGTCTTTCGCCATGCGGCCTCCTTGCAGGGTGCGCCTCCGACCCGCGCAATCGTCATGCCCCGCTCGTGTTGCCGGCGCGCCGGCCACGCCGTACAATTCCCGCGGCGTGACCCCCACCGCTCGAGGCGCATGACCCCCGACTCCACTCCCCCGTACACACTCCCCGAGGCATTCCTGGCGTGGCGCCGGCTCCGGCTCGGGCGCGTCCTCGGCGTGCCCCTCGCGCCGCTGCCGCCGTCCGGCCTCGCGCCCGAGAGCCGCGCCCACCTGCGACAGCAGGCGCGCGAGCTCTACTGGGAGGAGCTCTCCTGGGAGCACCTCACGCACGACGAGGACATCGCGCGCCACGGCCTCGTCGAGCTGGCGTTCCCCGGCTTTCTCGCGTTCGTCGACGGGCTGCTGCTGCGCGAGGCGTGCCCCGATTCGCCCGCGCCGGCCACGCCGCGCCCCGAGGTCGCCGAGGACATCCTCCTCTTCCTCGCCGAGCGCTGCATCGCGCTGGAGAGCGAGACCGAGCCCGAGCGCGCCGCCGAGCGCGAGGCGACGCTGCGCCTCATGGACCTCGTCCTCTACCGCCTGCACGGGATCCCGGTGGAGGAGACCGACCGGCTCGACCTCATCCGCGCCTACCAGGACGACGACGCATGAGTCGCCCAACGCCCCCTGCGCTCGCCGGCGCGCCGCTCCTCGTCGCTCACCGCTGCGGCGCCGGCCTCGCGCCCGAGAACACGCTGCTCGCGATGCTGCGGTCGCGCGACGACTGGGCCGCCGACATGATCGAGCTCGACGTGCACCTCTCGGCCGACGGCCACGTCGTCTGCATCCACGACCCGACCGTCGATCGCACGACGGACGGCACCGGCGCCGTCGCCGCCATGACGCTCGAGCAGCTCCGCGCGCTCGACGCCGGCTACCGCTTCACGCCCGACGGCGGCCGAACGTTCCCGTTCCGCGGCCAGGGCCTGCGCATCCCGACGCTCGACGAGGTGCTCGAGGCGCTGCCGGACATGCGCTTCACGGTCGAGGTCAAGGCCGCCGCCGCGCAGCGGCCGATGTTCGAGGTCGTGCGCCGGCACGGCGCGCAGGATCGCGTCGTCGTCGCCGGCATCCACGACGTCGTGCGCACCCACTTCGCCGAGTGGCAGGGCGCGGTCAGTGCGAGCATGGAGCAGGTTCGCGCCTTCTTCCTCCGCCATCGGCTCCACCTCGCCGGGCGGCGCGCGCCGGCCGTCGACGCGTTCCAGGTGCCGGAGACGTGGGGCCGGTTCCGCATCGTGACGCCGCGCTTCATCCGCGATGCGCACGCCCACGGCATCGCCGTGCAGGTCTGGACGGTCAACGACCCGGCCGACATGGAGCGCCTCCTCCGCTGGGGCGTCGACGGCATCCAGAGCGACTTCCCCGACCGCCTCTCCGACGTCATGACCCGCCTCTTCGGGCGCCCGCCGGCCCCCGCGCGGCGCCGCTCGGCCGCCGCGCCCAACGCCGGCACCTCGCTGGAATAGAGGTTGCACGCGCTCGTCCGGCCCGCACGACGGGATTCGCCGACGCCGCATCCACCCGGGTGCGGCGTCGTCGTGTCGAGGCGTGCGCCGGATCCCGAACCTCTAGGACGGAGGAGGCACGATGGCCTACGACCGCGATTTCGGCCCCCGTGGCGCCCGCCGCCGCGGCGCCTCGATGGGGCGCGGCGAGTTCGGCACCGACTACGAGGGCCCCGTGTTCCGTGGCGACTTCGCCATGGGGTACGAGGGCGGGGCGCTCCGCAGCCGCGGGAGCTGGATCGAGGGCGCACGGCGCGCCGCGGAGGCCATGCCCTACGACGACGAGTTCGAGTGGGGCGGCGGCTACATCGGCGGCCGGGGCTACGGCGGGACGAATTACGACTACGAGCACGGCTACCGCACGAGCATCGCCGGCCGGCGGCCGCGCGGCGGCGCGCTGCGCGCCCGCCCCGGCGAATTCTCCTCGCCCGCCGCGCGCGGCGGCTACACCTGGGGCGAGGAGGCTCGCATCAGCGACGAGTTCGGGCCCGCCCGCTACGGCTACGGTCCGTACTTCGACCGGCTCCAGCGCCGGCGCCGCCCCGACCGGGAGCTGCGCCAGGCCGTCGAGGACGCGCTCTTCTACGACACCTGGGTCGACGCCGACGCGATCCAGGTCGAGGTGCACGACGGCGTCGTCACGCTCTCCGGCACGCTCCCCAGCTACGAGGAGGTGCGCTTCGCGGTCGACGATGCCTGGGACGTCGAGGGCGTCCGCGGCGTGCGCTCCCAGCTCGAGGTCGCCGGCCCGGCGGCGCGCGCCGGCCGGGAGAGCGAGCGCGGCGAGGCGCCCGGGCGCGGCCGGCGGCGCGCCGGCGCGGCCGAGGAGCCCGCGGG
>JADGGV010000596.1 GCA_019689775.1 Gemmatimonadota bacterium | reverse complement strand
GGTGGTGGACGCGCAGACGGGCGGTCCGCTGGAGGGGGTGCAGGTCGTCGCGCGCGGGGCGGAGGGCGCCATCGTCGCGGGGGCGTTGACGGCGGCGGACGGCGCGTACGCCATCGCGGTGCCGGCCGGGACGTACGTGGTCGAGGCGGTGCGGCTCGGCTACGAGAGGGCGTCCGTGCCGGGCGTGCCGGTGCCGGCCGGCGGCGTGGCGACGGTCGAGCTGCGGCTCGGCGTCGTCGCGCTCCAGGCGGAGGCGCTGGTCGTGACCGGCAGCCGGAAGGCGGAGCGGGTGGTGGACGCGGATGCGTCGGTGGCGGTCGTGCAGGGCGAGCAGCTCGAGCGGCGGCGGGAGCCGTCGGTCTTCGGCGCGCTCCGGGGTGTGAAGGGCGTGGACCTGTTCGAGGCGGGGCTCGGACAGCAGCAGGTGAACGCGCGCGGCTTCGTGAACCCGTTCACCACGAACATGCTGGTCCTGGTGGACAACCGGCTCGCGAGCCTGCCGGGGCTCCAGAACCTGCCGTCGGGGATGGTGACGACGGTGGAGGGCGACGTCGCCCAGGTCGAGGTCGTGACCGGGCCCAGCTCGGCGCTCTACGGCGCGAACGCCGCCAACGGCGTGGTCAGCATCACGACGCGCGACCCGCGGGAATGGAGCGGCCAGTCGCTGGCGCTGACCGCCGGGCAGCGCGGGCTGCTGCGGGTGTCGGGCCGGAGCGCCGGCGCGCTCGGCGCCCGCGTCGCCTACAAGGTGGCGGGCGAAAGCTTCCAGGCGCGCGACTTCGAGCGCTACAACACGTTCACGCAGAACGGCGCCTCGCTGCGCGACGCGCCGGACTTCGACATCGAGCGGCGCGCGCTCTCCGGCGCGCTCTACCTCTACCCGGGCGCCGGCAGCCGGCTCGTCTACGATGCCGGCTTCACGCGCGCCAGCTACGTCAACCTCACCGTCGTCAGCCGGCTCCAGCTCGCGGACTGGGATGTCTGGTACCAGCAGCTCCGCGGCAACATCGCCAACCTGCTGGGCGGCTCGCTGTTCGCGCAGGCGTACTACACCAGGAACGACGCCGGCGACAGCTACTACCTCGACATCTTCACCCGCGGCCTCCTGCCGCAGACGCCGGGCGGCGCGCCGCTGCCGCGCGACACGGCCATGAGCCGGGCCCGCTTCATCGACCACGGCGACCGCCTCGACGCCGAGGCGCAGTACACCCGCCCGCTCGGCGCGGCGGCCACGCTCACCGCCGGCGCGCAGTGGCGCCGCTCGCGGCCGAACAGCGAGGGCACGTACCTCACGGACGGGCCGGACGGCCAGCCGATCCGCATCGACGAGGCCGGCGCCTACCTGGCGTTCGACGGCGCCCTGCTGCGCGACCTGCGGCTCACCGCCGTCGGCCGCTGGGACGACCACAGCGACATCGGCCACCGCTTCTCGCCCAAGCTCGGCCTCGCCTACGCGCGCGGCGCCCACACCGTCCGGGCGACGTACAACCGCGCGTTCAACTCGCCGGTCACGTACCTGCTCTACGCGCGCAGCTTCGTCGGCTGGCGCGGTGCGCTCCCGATCTTCGTCCGCGGCAACCGCGCCGGCTACGCGTTCATTAACGTCAACGGCGGACCGACGCCCGAGCCGATCGAGCCGCTCGAGGCGCTGGACGTCGAATCGCTCGAGGCCGGCTACCGCGGCGTCTTCGGCGGGCGCCTTTTCATCGACGTGACCGGCTACCGCTCGACGTACCGCAACTACATCTCGAAGGAGGTCGAGGTCGGCCGGCCCGACTCCGGGATCTTCGTGGTGAGCCCGACGACCGGGCAGCCGCTGCGCGAGGTCACCCGCACGTACGTGAACTACGGCGAGCTGCCCGTGCTCGGCATCGACGTCGCCGCCCAGGCGCTCCTCTCCGACCGGCTGAGCGCCAGCGGCAGCTTCTCCTTCCAGGAGCCGCAGACGTTCCGCAACGCCCGCTACGACCTCCCGGAGCCCGGCTTCAACGCGCCCACCCGCAAGCTCAAGGCGAGCATCGCCTACCGCGGCTGGTGGCGCCCCGAGAGCTACCTCGAGGCCGGCGCCGTGCACGTCGGCGCGTTCTACTTCCAGCAAAACCTGCCGTACCTGCAAGGCGACGTCCCCGCCTACACCACCGTCGACCTCGCCGCCGGCCTCCCGCTCCCGACGATCCGCGGCGCCCACTCGCGCATCGGCGTGTCCGTCAAGAACGCGCTCGACCAGCGACACATCGAGACGCCCGGCGGCGCCGCGCTCCGCCGCCTCGTCTCGGTGACGCTCGCCACGGAGTGGTAGGCGGCGCCGCATCACCACTGAGCCGCGCCGCCGGTCTGATCGCCGCCACTACGCCGGCGCGGGCCCGGCCGGGCGCCACGCCCCCGCCGAGTGTCAAGTCCGAGGAGATGGGTAACACTTAGTCTGGGGACATGGGTAACACGTGCTCCGGCTGGGCTCGCGC
>JADGGV010000595.1 GCA_019689775.1 Gemmatimonadota bacterium | reverse complement strand
GACCAGCACCCCGTGGAGATCGGCGCCGACGGTGGTGCGGGAGGGGTAGGGCGGGCGGAACGCCTCGGCGTAGATGCGGTTGAACGCCTCCCAGTCGCCGATGTTCTGGAGGTAGGCGGTGATGGCGACGACGTCGTCCATGCGGGCGCCGGCGGCGGCCAGGACGTCGGCCAGGAGGGTGAGGACGGCGCGGGTCTGGGACTCGATGTCGTCGCCGAGGAGCTGGCCGGTGCGCGGGTCGCGCGGCACCTGGCCGGAGACGAACACGAGATTCCCGGCGCGCACCGCGCGGGAGTAGGCGCCCCTGGGTGGCGGGGCGTCGGGCAGGCCGACGGGGTGCCAGGCGCGTGGCTGGTCCATCGAGATCCTCCGGTCGGGTTCGGTTCGAGGGTCAGCATGGTCCGGCGCGCGCACGCGCGCGCGGCACGCCGCCGAAGCTACCGCGTCGAGCGGCGTTCCGCTGCCCCCGCGGGCGCGCGTGCCTGCGCGAACCGTCACTACCGGCACCCCCCGATCCACCATGCCCCCGCGGGCGCGCGCGCCCGGTGATCCGGATCCAACCTCCGAGCGAGGACATCCGCCTCCGCCCCCGCGGCCGCCCGGGGCGCACCGCCGCCCGATCCTTGCGGTGGAACGGAGTGAGTGACGTCACCCCAACAGGGAGGATCCCGTGACGAAGGAAACGGAGAAGCTCCACGACCTGATCAAGGAATTCGACACCGCGATGCTGGTCACGCAGGGCCGCGACGGCGGGCTGGACGTGCGGCCGATGCAGATCGCGGCGGTGGAGGAGAACTGCGACCTCTGGTTCCTCACCGACGCGGACTCGGAGAAGGTCCGCGAGATCGAGTCGAACCCTCGGGCGCAGGTCGTAGCGCAGGACGGGGAGGCGAACTTCCTCTCGCTGGCGGGGACGGCGCGCGTGGTGGAGGACCGGCGGAAGCTGGACGAGCTGTGGGACGAGTCCTACCAGACGTGGTTCCCGGGGGGGAAGGCCGATCCGCGGATCCGGCTGATCGCCTTCGACGCGGAGCGCGGCGAGTACTGGGACAACCGTGGGCTGAACCGGGTCGAGTACATGCTCGAGTCCGCGCGGGCGCGGGCCGAGGGGCGGCGCCCGCACGTGAAGGAGGGCGAGCAGCACGGGGAGAGCCGGCTGTAGCGGGGGGCGGCGCGCCTGGCGCCATCATCCCCGCCGTGTGGCCGGCCGCACGCCCGGCTCGATCACCGGGCGGCGCGGGGGCTCAGCCGTCGCGCCCCGCCCGCGCCGCAGCCGCGGCCGCGGCCAGGCCCTCGGCGGTGGCGGCCAGCTCCTGCGCGGCGCGGTTCAGCGACTCGATCGCGTCGAACTGCTCGCGGCTCCCGGCGACGACGGTGTCGGAGGCGGCGGCGGCGCGGCGCGCGTCGGCCTGCGAGCCGGCGAACGCGGCGGCGAGGGCGCGCGAGCGCTCGGCCGTCTCCTGCGCGCTGCGCGCGATCTGCGCGCCGGTCGCGGCGACCTCCTCCGCGGCGGCGACGATCGCGCCCAGGCGCGTGGCGACCGCATCCCCCATGGCCGTGACCGTGAGCACCTCCTCGCGCGTGCGCTGCATGAGGCCGATGGCGCGCTCGAGCGTGTCGCGGATCGCCTGCACGGACTCGCGCACGGCCCGCGCCTCGGCGGCGCTGCGGTCGGCGAGCGCGCGCAGCTCGTGGGCGACGACCTCGAAGCTGCGGCCGTGCGCGCCGGCGCGGACCGCCTCGATCGTCGCGTTGAGCGCGAGGAGCGAGCTCTGCTGGGCCAGCTCGTCGATCGTGCTGCGGAAGTGCTCGACGGCGCCGGAGACGGCCTGGAGCCGGGTCACCTCGTCGGCGCCCTCCTGCACGACGGCGGCGGCGGCCTCGAGCCGGGCGATCGCCTGCGCCGTCGCGTCGCGCACCGCGCGCGCGGTGGCGACCATCTCCTCGCCGCTCTTGCGCGTGGCTTCGCCCCAGGTCGCGTTCGCCTCGGCGACGGCGCGCCCCTGCTCGGCCTCCTCCGCGCCGCGCGAGAGCGTCTCGGCCAGGCCGACGACGGTGGCGGCCATGTTCCGCGCGCTGGCGGCGGCCTGCTCCGCGCCGGCGCGCAGCTCGCGCGCGGAGCGCGTGATGGCGACGACGTGGCGCGCCGTCTCCTCGGAGGCGTCGAGCACCGGGCGCACGAGGCCGTCGAGCGAGAGCGAGAGCGCGAGCTGTGGCGCCAGGTGGCCGAGCAGGGCGGCATCGCCCTCGTCGTACATGGTGGCGGCGTCGTGGCGGATGCTCCAGAGGCCGACGAGCCGCTCGCCGTGGCGGAGCGGGATGACGATCTCGGAGCCGGGCCGGCCGTCGCGGAGGCGGGCCGGGAGCGCGCGGTCGGTGACGGCGGCGCCGCGCTCGAGCGCGACGGCCGGCAGGCCGCGCCGCGCCGGCACGCGCATCCCGGTCTGTCTCTTATAAAAATCTCGAG
>JADGGV010000594.1 GCA_019689775.1 Gemmatimonadota bacterium | reverse complement strand
GAGCGGAGGGGCGGGGGCGACACGCGGTCGGCCCACGAGGAGGCGCGGGGCGGGGCGAAGTAGCCCGCGGCCCCCCTGCACGATAGAGCGGAAGGATTATGCTCGGCTTCGCCGGCAACCGGAAGTGGGTGTACGTCCAGCACATCGACGGGAAGTTCCAGCGCATCCGACGCTGGACGTTCCTGGCGCTGCACGTCGTGCTGTTCGTGACGCCGTGGATCTACGTCGGCGGCCACCCGCTGCTGCGGCTCGACCTGCCGGGGCGGCACCTGTTCGCGTTCGGCGCGGTCTTCACGGCGTCGGACACGGTGCTGCTGCTGCTGATCGGGCTGTTCCTGGCGTTCGCGCTCTTCTTCTTCACCTCGCTCTTCGGCCGGCTGTGGTGCGGCTACGGCTGCCCGCAGACCGTGTTGCTGGACACATGGATCCGGCCGATCGAGCGGTGGATCGAAGGGGAGTGGACGACGCGGCAGCGGCGGGACCGGCAGGGGCTGACCTGGGCGCTGGTGTGGCGCAAGGCGGCCAAGTGGTCGCTCTTTGCGGGGGCGGCGATCCTGGTCTCGATGGCGTTCATGAGCTTCTTCGCCGGGGCGCGCGAGCTGTGGACGGGGCAGGCGGGCGGCGTGGCGTACACGCTGGTCGGGATCTTCGCGGCGGGGTGGTTCCTGGACTTCGCCTGGTTCCGGGAGCAGCTCTGCAACTACCTGTGTCCGTACGCGCGCTTCCAGAGCGCGCTGACGGACGACCGGACGCTGCTGATCGGCTACGATGCGGCGCGGGGCGAGCCGCGCGGCGGCAAGGACGCGAAGCTGGACGGCCGCTGCATCGACTGCATGAAGTGCGTGAACGTCTGCCCGCAGGGGATCGACATCCGCAACGGCTTCCAGCTCGAGTGCATCGGCTGCGCGCGCTGCATCGACGCGTGCGCCAGCGTGATGGGCAAGCTCGGCCACGAGTCGCTGATCGGCTACAGCTCGCTCGTGGAGCTGGCGCAGGGGAAAGGCGCTCGCCGCCTGCTCCGCCCCCGCACCGCCGTCTACGGCGGCCTGCTCGCGACGCTCGCCGCGACGCTCGCGTTCCTGATCGCGACGCGGGTGCCGTTCGAGGCGTCCGTGGTGCGCGCGCCCGGCTCGCTGGCGACGCTGGACCCGGACGGCTGGGTGCGCAACACCTACCTGCTGCGGGTGGCGAACAACGCGGCGGACGGCGGGCCGGCCAGGTTCCAGGTCAGCGTCGAGGGGCTGCCCCGCGCGCAGGTGATCGCGCCGGACCTGCGGCTGCGGCCGCAGGAGGGGCAGCTTGCGCCGCTCGTCGTCCGCCTGCCGGCGTCGGCGGATGCGGTGCCGCGCACGCTGCCGCTCCGGGTGCGTGTGGCGGGTCCGGCGGGCGAGCGTGTGCTGGAGACGACCTTCAAGACGGGAGAGACCGGTGAGCGCGCCAGCGTGGGTCCGTGAGCGGACGTCGCCCTGGGTCGTCGCGATCATCATCGGCTTCGCGCTGATGCTGCTCGCGAACGGCGTCTTCATCTACGTGGCCGTCTCGGGGGCGGACCGTGTCGTCGCCTCGTACCGCGTCGAGCCCCGCTGAGGCGGGGCGCGTGGCGCGCTGCCCGCACTGCGGCACGGCGGTGGAGGGGGCGGTCGACGAGTTCTGCTGCTCGGGGTGCGAGACGGCGTACGCGATTATCCGCGGCGCGGGGCTCGAGCGCTACTACGCGGAGCGGGAGGCGTTCGCGCCGCGGCCGGAGCCGCTGGCCGCGGCCTGGATGGACGCGCCGACGGAGGCGTGCGCGGACGGCACGCGGGTGGCGCGCCTCCAGATCGACGGGCTGCGCTGCGCCTCCTGCGTCTGGGTGGTCGAGCGGGTGCTGGAGCAGACGCCGGGGGTGCGCGAGGCGCACGTCAGCTACGCGTCGGGGCGGGCCACGCTGCGCTGGGACCCCGAGGCGACGGAGCTGGGTGCGCTCGCCGGGCGGATCGCGGCGCTCGGCTACCGCCCGCGCGCGCTCGGCGCCGAGCGGCGCGTCGACCGCGGGCTGCTCTACCGGCTCGGCGTCGCCAGCTTCGCCGCCGCCGGCGTCATGCTCTTCTACGAGGGGCTCTACGCCGGCTGGTGGTACGGCGCGATCGACCCGGGCTTCGCCGCGCTCTTCCGCTGGGCCGCCCTCGCGCTGGCGACGCCGGTCACGATCTGGTGCGCTTCGCCGTTCTTCGCCGGCGCGTGGAACGGCCTGCGCCACCGCGTGCTGCACATGGACCTGCCGATCGCGCTCGGGATCGCGGTCATGTACGCGCACGGCGCGGCGGCGGCGCTCCTCGGGCGCGACGGCTACCTCGACTCGCTGACCATGCTCGTGGCGGCGCTGCTCGCCGGGCGCGTGCTGGAGGCGCACGGCCGGCGCCGCGCCGCGGAGGCCGCGGTCGCGCTCGTCGCCAGCGCGCCGCGGGCCGCCCGGCGCGTCACGGCGGACGGCATCGAGCGCGTCCC
>JADGGV010000593.1 GCA_019689775.1 Gemmatimonadota bacterium | reverse complement strand
TCGCCGTCCAGGCCGCCCAGAACTCCGGCGCCGACGCCGCTGCCCCGGCCACCGCCCGGGCCGCGCCCGCCCCCGCCGCGCCGCCGGCCACGCCCGGCGCACCCGACCGGGTCGGCGAGGCCGCGGCCGCCGTTACGGTGAACAGCGGGATGAATGGCGCGACGGCGAACGCTGCCGCGGTGAACGCCGCTACGGCGAATAGCGCAACGGCCGACAGCGTGACCGCGAACTCCGCAACCCCACCGATCCCGCGTCCGGCCCGCCGCGCGCGCGCTGCCGCGGAGCACCCCGCGCTCACGTTCGCCCCGCCGACCGCCGCGCAGGCCATCGTGCTCCTCGCCCTCCTCGCGCTCCCGTCCGTCCTCCTCGCGCTCCTGCGCCGCCGCGGCCGCGCCGCCGCGCCCGCCGCGCCCGCCCAGGGCGAGACCGGCGCGCCGAAGCTCCGCACGCCGCGCCGGTTCCGCGCGCCGCGCGCCGCCCGCCGCCCCGCCGCCGAGCCCGGCGCGCTCTGGGCCGCGCGCACGCTCGCGCACACCGACACGCCGGCCGTCGAGGTCGCCCGCCGCACCGGCCTCTCGCAGGACGCCGTCCTCCTCCTCCGCCGCGCCGCCGGCGCGCGGGCGGAAGAAGCTGCCGGCGGCGGCAGAAACGTCCGCGCCGCCGTACCCGCGCGGGGGGATGGCTCGAACGCTCGATGATTGGGCGAAGCGGCAGTCTTGCAATGATTTGCACGGCTCGGTCGACACCCCGCCGGGGCGGCATGCGCGTTGCCTCTCCGCGCCGGCGGTGACCTGCCCCGGCCGATCCTGGCCCACGAACCGGAGGTGAGGCGATGAAGCCACCCGGACTGGTCGCGGCGACGCTCGCGCTCCGCTACTGGGAGCGGCGGCAGGAGGTCGCCTCCAACAACCTCGCGAACGTCGACACGACCGGCTTCAAGGGCGAGCGCGTCTTCGCGCGCCTGCTCCAGGGCGCGGTGGTCGAGCCCGAGGCCGCCACGGACTTCCGCCCCGGCGCGCTCACCACGACCGGCGCGCCGCTCGACCTGGCGCTGGAGGGTGACGGCTTCTTCGTCGTGCAGACGCCGGCCGGCGAGCGCCTGACGCGCGGCGGCTCGTTCCGCCTGGACGCGAACGGCGTGATCACCGACCTCGAGGGGAACGCGCTGCTCGGCGAGAATGGCCCGATCACCGTGTCGCCGGGGAAGATCGACATCGGCAAGGACGGTGTCGTCCGTGTGGACGGCCGCGAGGTCGGCCGCCTGCGCGTGGAGACCGTGCCTTCCGGCACGCAGCTCCAGCACGACGCCGGCACGCGCTTCCTGCCGGACCCGGCGCGTACGGCCGTCGACCCCGCCGCGCGGCGGGTGCGGCAGGGCGTGCTCGAGGCGAGCAACGTCGATTCGGTCGGCTCGCTCGTCGACCTCATCAACATCCAGCGCTCGTACGCCGCGGTGCAGAGCACCGTGAAGACGTTCGACGGCGTCATGGGCACCATCGCCAACGAGATCGGGAAGGTCGGCTGACCATGGATCCGACGCTTCGCACCGCCGCGACCGGCATGGCCGCGCAGCAACTCCGCATGGAGGTCATCGCCAACAACCTGGCGAACGTGAACACCACCGGCTTCAAGCGCAGCCGCGCCCACTTCGAGGACCTGCTGTACCAGACGGTCCAGGGCCCGGCCGTCGTCGCCGGGGACTCCGCGGTGACCACCGACGCGATCCAGGTCGGGCGCGGCACGCGCCTGGCCGGCGTCCAGCGCGTGGAGCTCCAGGGGCCGATCGAGGAGACCGGCCGGCCGCTCGACCTGGCCATCGAGGGCGAGGGCTTCTTCCAGGTCCAGCTCCCGAACGGCAGCATGGCCTACACCCGCGACGGCAGCTTCACCGTCTCCGACCAGGGTGTGCTCGTCACGCAGGGCGGCTACCCCCTCCAGCCGACCATCACGATCCCGCCGGACGCCACGAGCATCACGATTTCCCGGACAGGTGTGGTCAGCGCGAGCAGCGGTCAGGACGCGGCGAACCCTGTGGAGATCGGCCGCATCGAGCTGGCCCGTTTCGCCAATCCCCCGGGCCTCCTCGCCCTCGGCGAGAACCTCTACGCCGAGAGTCCCACGTCCGGCCCGCCGATCCTCGGCTTCCCCCAGGAGCAGGGCCTCGGCCGCATCGTCCAGGGCTCCCTCGAGCAGAGCAACGTCGAGGTCGTCCAGGAGATGGTCGACATGATCAGCGCGCTCCGGGCCTACGAGATCAACTCGAAGGCCGTCAAGGCGGGCGAAGACATGGCGGAAATGGCCAATGGCCTCATGCGCTAGGCGACGTCGCCCGCGCCGAGCCGCCGGCGTGACGCCGCGCCCGCTCGCGTCCTCCGCGCTCGCGCTGATGCTGGCGCTGGCGCCGGGGGGCGCGCGCGCGCAGAACACCGCCGCGCCCGACGCCGCAGCCGCGGCCGCCAGCCGTGCCGCGGCGGCGCGGTGGGCGGCCG
>JADGGV010000592.1 GCA_019689775.1 Gemmatimonadota bacterium | reverse complement strand
CCCCGCCTCCATCCGCCGCTCGCGTCTCACGGGCAGAGCACGATCCTCCCCCGCTCCCCCTTCCGCAGCAGGAACGGCCCGAGATCCTGCGACGTCGCCGGGACGTGGATCGAGAGCGCCAGCACGTCGCCATCGACCCGCCCGGAGTAGAGCGCCGGGTGGCTCGGGAAGATGCCGTCTGGCGGCGCCGCGCCGCCGACCCGGCCGAAGGTGCCCTCGGCCTGGATCGTCCCGCCCGGCCCGACCACGAGCGGCCCGGGGATCGTCCCCTGCGCGCACGCCAGCTCGAGCAGCGCGTGGTCCGGCGCGACCGTGAGGTTCGCCCCGGCCGCGCCCCACACCGTCGCCGCGAGCCGGGCGGGTTCCGTGGGCCCGCTGCGGCCGGTGCACGCCACGGCGCCCGTGGCGGCTCCGATCGCGAGCGCCACGACCCATCCGCGTCTTGCGCGCATCCGGTCCATACGCCTCCAATGGTGTGTGCCGGGTCCGATCCCGGGGCATCCCTTCACGGGGTGAACGGCGGCGGGTGGACGCCGAGGTGCGAGGATTTCCCGGGAGCGGGAGTCGGAGCGAAAGCGGGAGCGGAAACCGCGGTGCCCCGCTTGAAGGCTAGGTACGATGGGCGTCCGAGGCAAGCGGCGGCCGGCGTGAACCGCGGGAACGAGCACGAGGAGGAACGACCGTGAGCGGGGCGGAGCGGGGGGTGCGGCGGGAAGCCGCGGAGCGGGACGAGCGAGGCGAGCGTCCGGGCGGCGATGCCACGAGCCAGCGCGTCGCGCTGACGGCCGCGGCCGTCGCCGGCTTCCTCACGCCCTTCATGGGCTCGGCGGTGAACATCGCGCTCCCGGCCATCGGCGCGGAGCTGCACCTGAACGCCGTCGCACTCGGCTGGGTGACCGGCGCGTTCCTCCTCTCGGCCGGCGTGTTCCTCCTGCCGTTCGGCCGACTCTCCGACATCTACGGTCGCAAGCGCTTCTTCGTCGCCGGGATGCTGCTCTTCACCGTCACCAGCATCCTGTGCGCGGTCGCGCCCACCGGGCCGGCGCTCATCGCCGCGCGCCTGCTCGAGGGCGTCGGCGGCGCGCTGATCTTCGGCACCGGCACCGCGATCCTGACGTCCGTCTTCCCGCAGGAGCGCCTCGGCCGTGCGCTCGGCATCCAGGTCGCGGCCGTCTACCTCGGGCTCTCGCTCGGACCGTTCATCGGCGGCTTCCTGACCGAGCGCTTCGGCTGGCGCAGCGTCTACATCTTCGCCGCGCCGCTCGCGTTCGCGGCCGGCAGCGCCACCGCCGCCCGGCTGCGAGGCGAGTGGGCCGGCGCCCGCGGCGAGCGCTTCGACCTCGGCGGCGCGGCCCTCTACGCCGGCGCGCTCGTCGCGCTCGTCATCGGGCTCTCCCGGCTCCCGGGCGCGACCGGCGCCGCGCTCACCGCCGCAGGCCTCGTCGCGCTGGCCACCTTCGCCGCCTGGGAGCTGCGCGCGCCGCAGCCGATCCTCGATCCGCGCATCTTCCGCCACAACGCCGTGTTCGCGTTCTCGAACCTGGCCGCGCTGATCAGCTACAGCGCCACGTACGGCGTGCCGTTCCTCCTCAGCCTCTACCTCCAGTACATCCGCGGGCTCGGCCCCGAGGCCGCCGGCACAGTCCTCATCGCCCAGCCCGTGGTGCAGACCGTCCTCTCGCCCGTCGCCGGCCGGCTCGCCGACCGCGTCGAGCCCCGCGTCATCGCCTCCGCCGGCATGGGCCTCACCGCGGCCGGCCTGCTCCTCCTCACCCGGCTCTCTCCGGCGACATCGACCGGCCACCTCCTCGCCATCCTCGCCGTCCTCGGCACCGGCTTCGCGCTCTTCTCCTCCCCGAACACGACCGCCATCATGAGCGCCGTCGAGCCGCGCCTCTACGGCGTCGCCTCCGGCGTGCTCGGCACCATGCGCCTCCTCGGCCAGATGCTCAGCATGGCCGCCGTGCTCCTCCTCTTCTCCCTCCTCATCGGCGCGACGCGCATCGCGCCCGCGCGCTACCCGGCGTTCCTCCACGCCGCCCGCGTCGCCTTCGGCCTCTTCGCCGCGCTCTGCGCGCTCGGCATCGTCGCCTCGCTGCGCCGCGGCCGCGTGCGCGCCGGGTAACCGGGCGCGCCACGGCATGGCCGGCTATCTTACGCCCGGTGATCCGGTTCGCTTCCGCTGTCGCCCCCGCGGCCCCTCCCGAACGGCCGGGAGCGGGAGCGGGAACGGCGATTACGCCCTGCCACCCCGAGACCGTCGAACCTGGGGACTGCGCCCATGCACGTGATCCGCGCCACCACCCACCACCTCCCGGCGCTCGCCGAGCTGTTCCACCAGTACCGAGCGTTCTACGGCCAGCCACGCGACGACGCTCGCGTCGAGGCGTTCCTCCGCGACCGCCTCGAGCGGGGCGACTCCGTCGTGCTGCTGGCGGTCGATGACGGCGGAGCGGCGCGCACGAGCGATGACGATCGCGGGGCGGAGCGGGGAGCCGGTGGGGATGGCGG
>JADGGV010000591.1 GCA_019689775.1 Gemmatimonadota bacterium | reverse complement strand
TGGCCGCCGCGCCGCGCGGGCCCCCCCCCCGGCCGCCCGGGGGCCACCCCGCCCCCCCCCCCCGCTACCGCCACCCCGCCTCCCGAGCCGGGAGCGACGCTCCTCCGCGCAGCGTCTCCGGCCCGACCTCAATCCGCCGCTCCGTCCGGGGCCGTGTCGCTTGGGAGGAGCCGGGGCGCGCCATCGCAACCGTCTCTTCTAACCGGTAGAAGACGTCATGCACGGGCGTGCCCAGGACAGCATGCTCACCGCGAGGTCTGCGCGCCTCGAAACCCGGCTGCGGCCGCCGCCGTCGGCGTCGTCCGGCCCGGAGACCGGGCGCCGCGCCGAGCGCCCCACGAGGGGGCCAGGACCTCTGTGCCGGCGCCGGGAGAGCCAGGGATCGCCGGGACGCGCGACATCACCGCTGGGTGAGCGTAACTCAAAGAGTGGTGGGGGCCTAGCTTAACGCGCAGGGTGCGGCCCAGTCAAGACTCTCCTCGGCGTGCGCGCATGGCATCCACAAAACGGTCAAACAGATACCGGGAATCGTGGGGGCCCGGCGCCGCCTCGGGGTGATACTGCACGCTGAAGACGGGCAGCTCGCGGTGCGCGAGGCCCTCGACGGTGCCGTCGTTCAGGTTGACGTGCGTGACCCGCAGCGCGGGCGCCCCCTCGACGCGGTCCCCTTCCCCGCCGCGCACGGCGAACCCGTGGTTCTGCGCCGTGATCTCGACGGCGCCGTCCTCACGCCGCAGGACCGGATGGTTCCCGCCGCGGTGACCGTAGAGCAGCTTGTAGGTCCGGCCGCCGAACGCGCGGGCGAGGAGCTGGTGCCCGAGGCAGATGCCGAAGATCGGCACGCCGCGGCTGGCCAGGTGACGGATCGACTCGAGCGCCTGGCCGACCGCCTCCGGGTCGCCCGGACCGTTGGAGAGGAAGAGCCCGTCGGGGTCGCGCTCCGCGAGCTGCTCCGGCGCCAGCGCCCCGGAGACGTTGGTCACCCGGCACCCGCGCTCGGCCAGCAGCCGGAGCGACGTGCTCTTGATCCCGAAATCGTACGAGAGCACGTGGAAGCGCTCCGGGCCGACCGGTGCGACCTCGTACGGCTCCGCGGTCGCAACCCCACACGTGAGGTCGAGCCCTTCCATCCGCGGGTGGGCGTGGATCCGCGCCAGGAGCTCGTCCGCCGGCACGGTGGCCGGCGCGATCCCGGCGCGCATCGCGCCCGCGGAGCGGATGTGGCGGGTGAGCGCCCGCGTGTCCACGCCGGAGAGGCCGGTGACGCCGTTCCGCTCGAGGTAGGACTCCAGCGACGTCTCCGCGCGCCAGTTGCTGTAGACCGGCGGCAGCTCCCGGACGACGAAGCCGGCGACCTGCGGCCGGCGCGATTCCTCGTCCTCCGCGTTGACGCCGTAGTTGCCGATCAGCGGATACGTCATCGTGACGATCTGGCCGGCATAGGACGGGTCCGTCAGCACCTCCTGGTAGCCCGTCATCGAGGTGTTGAACACCACCTCGCCCAATGCCATCCCCGCGGCGCCGATCAGATCGCCGCCGAATTGGCGCCCATCCTCCAGCAGCAGGTAGCCGGGCTGGCCCACGCCACGCTCCGCGATCGGGTGATCCAAAGATTTCTGACGCGCGAATTTAGGCGGCCGCGCGATGCCTGGCAAGCGCCCCCGGCCCGCCGATCCGTGCACCGCGCGCCCGGTTGCGCCGCTCTGGTGGGACCGCGACCTTTCCGCGCCATGAACTCCTTCGTCTACGTCTACGCCGACGAGTCCTGCCTCGGGAACCAGTACACGGACCGCGAATCCCCGGGCGGCGCCGCCGGCCTCGTCGAGCAGTGGCGCGACGGCACCTGGGCGCGCCGCGACTACTGGATCTCCGAACCCGCCACGACGAACAACCGCATGGCGATCCGGAGCGCGATCGAGGCGCTCGAGGCCCTCCGCACGCCCTGCCAGGTCATCTTCACCTCCGACTCGCAGTATCTGGTGCGCGGCATGCGCGAATGGGTCCCCGGGTGGGTGCGTCGAGGCTGGAAGCGGCGAACGGGTGCCGTGGAGAACGAGGATCTGTGGCGCGCGCTCGTCGCCGCCGCCGCGCGTCACGCGATCGACTGGCGCTGGGTGCGTGGTCATGCCGGGCATCCGCAGAACGAGTACGCCAACGTGCTCGCCATCCGCGCTGCCCGCGCACAGGACCAATCGGGCGGGCTGGTCCGGTCCGGTTTCGAGGCCTGGCTCGAGGCGGAGCGCGAGAAGGGCCGCTACGGCTCGTTCAACGAGTTCGCGCCGCCCCCGCCGGAGCGGTTCAATCCCGTGGCGCGCGTGATCGTGGGTTAGGCGGGCGCGCGAGCACCGTGCGGGTGCGCGTACGGCGCCGGCGGGATCGGAGCACGGACCGGAGTCGCGGGTGCGCGGGGGCACCTTCTCGCGCCCTCGGCGCCCGGATGCAGGAAGCCCCCCGAGCGTCCTCTCACGGCGCCCGGGGGGCTTCGCTTGCGCTGGCGAGACCGCGACCGGAGACGTTC
>JADGGV010000590.1 GCA_019689775.1 Gemmatimonadota bacterium | reverse complement strand
CCACCCCCGGGGGGGGGCGCGCGCCCAACCCCCACACCCCCCCCCCCCGGGGCGCCCCGCCCCGCCTCGCCCGCGTCGTCTTGCGCGTCGTCCCCGAGAACGCCGCGCAGGTCACCGAGCTCCGCTCCGGCGGCGCGGACCTCATCCTGAGCCCGCGCGCCACCGACCTCGCCGACCTCGCACAGCGCCCCGGGATGCGCACGCTCGTGCGCCCGTCGCGCAAGTACGTCTTCATCGGCTGGAACGGGAAGCGCCCGCCGTTCCGCGATCCGCGCGTCCGCCGGGCGCTCGCCCTCGCGCTCGACCGCGAGCGGATGCTCCGGGCGCTGCGCGCCGGATACGGCACGCTCGCCACCGGCCCGATCGCCCCCGACCACTGGGCCCACGACCCGGCGCTCGCGCCGCTCCCGTTCGCGCCCGACTCGGCGAGGGCGCTCCTCGCCGCCGCCGGCTACTGCGACCGCGATGGCGACGGCACCGTCGAGGATGCGGCCGGCCGGCCGCTCCGCTTCGAGATGCTGTTCGCCGCGCGCAACGACTTCAACCGCGACGCCGCGGAGCTGATCCGCGCCCAACTCGCCGCCGTCGGCGTCCAGGCCGTGCCCCGCTTCCTCGACTTCGCCGCGCTGATCGGCCTGATCAGCTCGCCCGAGCGTCGCTTCGACGCCGTCTTCATGTCGTTCGAGAGCGACTTCAAGCTCGACCTGCGCGAGCAGTTCCACTCCGCGGAGATCGACGGGCCGTTCCAGCTCGCATCGTACCGCAACCCCGAGGTGGACCGGCTCCTCGACAGCACCGCCGTCATCACCGACCGCGCCCGCGCGCTCCCACTCTGGCACCGGCTCGAGCGCATCCTGCTCGCGGAGCAGCCCTGGGCCGTGCTCTGGTACGCGCCCGACCTCTACGCCGCCCGCACCCGCCTCCAGGGGCTGGACATGGACGTCCGCGGGACGTTCGTCAACCTGCCGCGGTGGCACATCGAGGAGGCGACGACGCCGGCGGCGGCCGCGACGACGCCGGCGACGGCCCGCTAGCGAGGGCACGCCGCGCGACGCAGGCTGGTTGGGCGAGGGCGGCCGCGGCAATGGCGGGATGGAGCGGACCCGCGCGCGGGCGACATCGCACAAAACGAACACGCCCCGAGGAGCGAAACTCCTCGGGGCGCCAGGCTCCCGCGGCAGGACTCGAACCTGCGACAAACGGATTAACAGTCCGCTGCTCTACCGACTGAGCTACGCGGGATCATGTGCAGCCATAATACTAATACCAGGCCGGCGTCCAGTCAACCCCCTACGCCCCCGTGAGCCCGCCGCAACTCGATCGTCGCGCGGAGCTCGAACACGCCGGCGTCAGCGTCGGCGGCGCTGTCCGCCGGCGTCCCCCGGGCGGCCGGTCCGAGCGCCGCCTCGAGTGCGCCCACCAGCTCCAGCAGCCCGGTCGAGGGGTCGCCCGCGTGCCGCCCGGCCTCGCGGATCACCCGGCGCAGCGCTTCCTCCGTGCCGATGTCGCCGGCCGTGCCGAGCCGGCTCAGCGCCGCCAGCAGCCGGTCGACCCGCGCGCACAGCTCCGGATCCGCCCGCCCGCGCAGCCGGCCGAGGGCGCGTAGCAGCCGCCGCGCGGCCATGCCGGCGGCGCCGGGCCGTCGGCCGCCGTCGTCGCGCGCGGCGGTAACGCCGCCGCCCGGAATGACCCGATCGCCGCGAGCCGCATCCGCCCATGCCGCCGCCGCGCGCTCCGCCGCCGCCACCCGCGCCCGGTCCGGCGCGCCAGGCGCCGCGTCCGCCCGAAGCGATGCCGCGATCACCTCCGCGGCTGCCAGATCGTCCGGCGCCGCTACCCCCGTCTCCGGGTCGTACACCAACCAGACCGCCCGCCCCGACTGCTCGCCGGCCAGGAGCACCAGCTCGCGACTCGCATCCGGATCGACCACGGCCGCGCGCCAGACCGCTCCGCCGCCGAGCGGCGGCCTCTCCACGCCCGGGGACGCGCGCAGCACGCGCGCGGCCAGGCCGCGCAGCCGCTCCTCCGCCTCGAACGGCGCCGCGTCGGCACGTTCCAGGTCGTCGAGCACCGTCCCAGCCCCGGCGAGGAGGCGCTCGAGCGCGCCATCGGCCGCGTCGGCGCCGGCACCGGCGAGCACGGCGTCGTCGCCCGGCACCGCCGCCGCGATCGCGCGCAGCTTCCGGCGCAGCCGGCGCAGCAGACCGAGCAGCGCCTCGAGCCCCTCTTCGGGGACGAAATGGTACGGGTACACCGTCTCGTGCGGGGAGCCCAGCCGATCGACCCGGCCCACGCGCTGCACGAGCCGGATCGGGTTCCACGGCAGGTCGTAGCTCACGACGTGCGCCGCATCCTGGAGGTTCAGCCCCTCGGACAGCACATCCGTCGCGATCAGCAGATCCACGCGCTCCCGCGCCGGCGGCTCCGGCACGGCGTTCGCCCGCGGCGCGAAGCGCTCGACCACCTCCCGACGACCGGCCGGCGCCCCGCCCAGCAGCGCGCCCCGCCCGTCCACCAACCCCAC
>JADGGV010000589.1 GCA_019689775.1 Gemmatimonadota bacterium | reverse complement strand
AGTTGTGTATAAGCGACAGCTCCCCCACTCCGCGACGCCATCGACCGGCGCGGCGTCCGGCTGCGCCAGCGTCGCCGGATCGAGCTCCGCGACCGGATGGACCCCGCCCTCGCCCACGGAGACGACGACCACGCGTTCGCCGATGCGCACGATCGCGAGCCCCTGGCGCTGGCCGAGCGCGAGGCGGCCGAGCACCTCCAGGGGGAGCCGCGGGCGGCGCGCGGCCGGCCCGCCGACCCACTGGCGGGCGGCGCGCACGGCGAGGCCGAGCAGCGCGACGGCCAGGCCCAGCGCGGCGGCCATCCCGGCGAGCGCGGCGAAGCTCACCGCACCTCCTCCACCACCGCCGGCGAGGCGACGATCCGGGTGATGCGGACGCCGAAGTTCTCGCCCAGCACGACGACCTCGCCTTCGGCGAAGCGGCGGTCGCCGACGAAGACGTCGACCGGCTCGCCGACGAGGCGGTCGAGCTGGATGACGGAGCCGCGGCCGAGCGCGAGGATCTCCTGGATGCTCAGGCTCGTCCGCCCCAGCTCGATGGCGACGGGGAGCGAGAGGCCGTACAGCGCGGTCAGCGGGAGGCCGCCGGCGGCCTCGCCCTGCGGGTCGGACACGCCCGCGCCGGCGGCGTCCGTCGGCGCGGCCGTGGCGACCATCGGTTCGGTCGTGCTCATCGGGGTGAACCTCACTTGCGAGAGCGTCGGGCCGGTGTCGGCCCCGGGAGTCAGCGATTCCAGGATCTGCGCTGCGTACCGGGCGCCGGCGCTGCCGACCTGCGCGCGGAAGCGCGCCTGCCCGGCCACGTAGACGGTGGCCGGCGTGCCGGCCGTGAGCGTGGTCGGGAGCACGGCGCCCGGCGCGAGGGAGAGGAGCGAGCGGAGCTGCACCGCGAATGTCGGCATCCGGATCGTCAGCGGGACGCGGGCGTTGCGGAGCTGGTGATCGGCGTGCAGGCGCTCGATCTCCCGCTCCCTCTCGTTCGCGACCACGGTGTGGCGCCGCTGCATCCCGGTGCCGGTGAAGAACTTCTCCAGCACCGTGAACGGGAGGCAGACGAGCACGACGCTCCGGCTTCCGCCGGCCACGACGTCGATGTTGCCGACCAGCACCGGATCCTCCCGGTTCGCGATCTGGAGCATCTCCGGGAGCGACTCGAAGCGCGCCAGCTCCAGCTCCATCGGCACGTGGTCGCGCCAGACGTCCTGGAGCTGGAGCGCGATCTGGTCCGCCGCCATGCGCACGAGCATCCGCTCCAGCGGCGTCAGCGCACGGTCCTGCACCAGCGGCGCGCCGGACCCGCCGAGCAGCCGCTCGACCACGAAGAACGCGAACTCGCGGCCCAGATCGATCACCGCCTGCTGGCCCGTGTTCTTCAGGTCGTAGACGTACGAGCACGAGGGCATCGGCATCGACAGCACGAACTCGCCGTAGCTGAAGTGGTCGATCCCCGCCAACGTCATCTCGACGCCGCCGCGCGAACGCCCGTTCAGCCATCCCTCCACGGACTTCGTCAGCAGGCCGTACATCGCCTGGAGCGTCCGCAGCCGATCCTTCGAGATCAGGTTCGGGCGCTGGAAGTCGTACGGCCGCACGTCCACCGGGACCCGGCCGCCCACCGACGCCCGCGCCGACCCGGCGCCGCCGAAGAGCAGCTCGACCCCCTGCTCGGAACCCGTCTGGCTCGTCACGGCCCTATTGCAGCACGAATTGTGGGAGATAGATCGAGCGCAGATCCCGCTTGCCGATCACCGCCGCCGCGCCGCGCCTCAGCTCGAGCTTCAGCGCCTCGCGCAGGCGCAGGTCCGACAGCTCGTCGACCGTCTTGTTCCCCAGGATCCGCAGGAACGCATCCCGGAGCTGCGGGTCCGAATGCTTCAGCTCCTCCGCCTCCTGCGCCGTGTTCCCCTCCAGCGCCACCGTCACGATCAGGAAGCGCTGCCCCTTCGTCCCCGCCGGGTTCACGACCAGGTTCTCGAGCACGTAGAGCGACGGCTTCTCGTCCCCCTTGCCGTGCTCCTTCCGCGCCGGCTTCGAGTCCGCCGCCTCGATCGTCGGCGGCGCCGTCAGCATGCCGAGCGCGACGAATCCCGCCACGCCGCCCAACGCCAGTCCCACCACCAGCGCAGCGATCGCCAGCAGCCCGCTCTTCCCCGACGACGTCGCCTCCCCCTGCCGGACCTCGACCTCGCTCAAGGGCCTCCTCCTTCGCGCGGCACCGCGCACCGACGAGTTGTGGGAATGGAGCGCCCGCGCCGCTCAGGCGACGCGGTCCGCCGTTGCCCTCTGGCACGCCGCATACCAGCCCGCGGCCGTCGGGCCAGATCGCGCAAGTAGCGTTATTGCATGGCGATAGAAAAACGACACCGGCCGGCCGGCGGCCTCGCGGGCGCGGCGAAACCCGCCGACCGGCAGGATCTGCCGGGCGCCGGGCGGCGAAGATTGCCGCGATACGGCGGACTGGGGAGGGCGAGAGGGGGTGAGCGGGCGAGCGCCTGGGGTCCGTGA
>JADGGV010000588.1 GCA_019689775.1 Gemmatimonadota bacterium | reverse complement strand
GGGCATGGTCGGTGGCGCGGAGGTGCTGCGGCGCGACCGGGGGGGTGGCCGGGCGACGCGTCGGTGGACACGCCATCGTCGCATGCGGCGGCGAGGGGCGCAAGGGCGCGCTCGGACGCACGGAACTTGCCTCGGCCCGGAGGGCACCCGGCAAGACGAAGCGGCGGGGGGATCGACGGCGGAGGAGAGGAGCCAAGGATGGCGGATCATGAACAGGCGGCGACCGCGCGCCTCCAGGTCGCCGGCGCGAAGCCGCAGGACGTCGGCACCGGCACGGCGCGGATCGGCCGGCGACAGCTCCAGCGTCTCGGCGTGGAGGAGGGCGGGATCATCGAGTTGGTCGGCAAGCGGTCGAGCGCCGCCATCGCGTTGCCGCCGTACGCGGAGGACGAGGGGCTGGACGTGATCCGGCTGGACGGGCTCCAGCGGACGAACGTCGGGGTGAGCATCGGCGACTACCTGGAGGTGAAGCGCGCGGACGTGAAGCCGGCGCGGCGGATCCAGCTCGCGCCGGCGCAGAAGAACGTGCGGCTGCTGGGCTCCGGTGAGCTGCTGCGGCGGACGCTGTTCCAGCGGCCGTTCGTGGCGGGCGACGTGATCTCGACCTCGATCTACCAGCGGGGGAGCGGGACGGGCGGGCAGCCGGGCGCGTTCCCGGAGGACCTGTTCCGGACCTTCTTCGAGCAGCCGGCGTTCGGCCTCCAGGAGATCCGGCTGCGCGTCGTCTCGACGCTGCCGCGTGGCGTGGTGCAGGTGGCGCAGGACACGGAGATCGAGCTGCTCCCGGAGTACGTCGAGATGGAGGAGGCCGCGCGCACCGCCATCACGTACGACGACCTCGGCGGGCTGGGCGGCACGATCGACCAGGTGCGCGAGATGATCGAGCTGCCGCTGAAGCACCCGGAGCTGTTCCAGCGCCTCGGCATCGACCCGCCGAAGGGCGTGCTCCTCTACGGCCCGCCCGGCGCCGGCAAGACGCTGCTGGCGCGCGCGGTCGCGAACGAGGCGGACGCCAAGTTCTTCCACGTGGGCGGCCCCGAGATCATGGGGCGCTTCTACGGCGAGAGCGAGCAGCGCCTGCGCGACATCTTCCAGCAGGCGCAGCAACAGGCGCCGAGCATCGTCTTCATCGACGAGATCGACTCGATCGCGCCGAAGCGGGAGGAGGTCACCGGGGAGGTGGAGCGGCGCGTCGTCGCCCAGCTCCTCACGCTGATGGACGGGCTGGAGCCGCGTCAGAACGTGGTCGTCATCGGCGCGACGAACCGCGTCGACGCGCTCGACGAGGCGCTGCGCCGCCCGGGGCGCTTCGACCGCGAGATCGTCATCGGCGTGCCCGACATCGAGGGGCGGCGCGAGATCCTGGCGATCCACACGCGCGGCATGCCCATGGCCGAGGACGTGAAGCTGGAGGAGATCGCGCGCACGACGTACGGCTTCGTCGGCGCGGACCTCTCCGCGCTGGCGCGCGAGGCGGCGATGGAGACGCTGCGCCGCAACCTCCCGCACCTGAACCTCGAGAACGGCGACATCAGCGAGGACGAGCTCGAGAAGCTGCGCGTCGTGCGCGACGATTTCCTCAACGCATTGAAGCGCGTCCAGCCGTCCGCGCTGCGCGAGATCATGATCGAGGCGCCGGACGTCGGCTGGGACGACATCGGCGGGCTGGAGAAGGCGAAGCAGCAGCTCCGCGAGGGGATCGAGCTGCCGCTCAAGTACCCGGAGGCGTTCCGGCGGCTGGGGATCCGCCCGGCGAAGGGGTTCCTGCTGTTCGGCCCGCCCGGCACCGGCAAGACGCTGCTGGCCAAGGCGGTCGCGCGCGAGGCGGAGGCGAACTTCATCGCGACGAAGTCGTCCGACCTGCTCTCGAAGTGGTACGGCGAGTCGGAGCGGCAGGTCTCGCGGCTGTTCCAGCGCTCGAGGCAGGTCGCGCCGGCCATCATCTTCATCGACGAGATCGACTCGCTCGCGCCGCAGCGCGGCGGCGGGCTGGGCGAGCCGGCCGTCACCGAGCGCGTCGTCAACACCATGCTCGCCGAGATGGACGGTCTCGAGGAGCTGACCGGCACGGTCGTGATCGGCGCGAGCAACCGGCCGACGCTGATCGATCCGGCGCTGCTGCGCCCCGGCCGCTTCGACGAGCTGGTCTACGTGCCGGTCCCCGACCGCGACGGCCGGCTGCACATCCTGCGGATCCACACGGCGAAGATGCCGCTGGCCGCCGACGTCGACCTGGAGCAGCTCGCGGACCGGACGCAGGGCTACACGGGTGCGGACCTCGAGGACCTGGTGCGCCGCGCGGGGCTCCAGGCGCTCCGCGCGGACCTCCAGGCCGAGGTCGTCACCATGCGCTTCTTCGAGGAGGCGCTGCGCGACACGCGCGCCTCCGTCACGAAGGAGATGGAGGAGGAGTACGAGCGGCTCGCCACCGAGCTGAAGCGCGAGCACCCGCGCGTGCACCGCATCGGCTTCGCGATCGGCGCGAACCCGACGGACCGCATGGCGGCGGACTAGCGGGGGGTGCGGCGCGGCGTGGGCCCGGGC
>JADGGV010000039.1 GCA_019689775.1 Gemmatimonadota bacterium | reverse complement strand
CTCGGTGATGTGTATAAGTGACAGGGGCGCCGGAGCGCGGCGGCCTCGCCGTCGTCTGCTCGCAGGCGGCGCCGGCGAGGCTCGACCCGTTCATCACGGGCGACCTCCTGTCCGCCGACCTGCGTATGCTCCTGTACACGCCGCTCGTCCTCTACGACAGCGCGGGCGGGCTGCGGCCCTACCTGGCCACGGACTGGGTGTGGTCGCCCGACCACCGCACGCTCACGCTGCACATCCGGCGGGACGTCGTCTGGCACGACGGCGTGCCCGTCACGGCGCGGGATGTGGCGTGGACGCTCGGCCGCGCGGCGGACCCGGAGTGGAACTACTGGGCGCAGTCCGACTTCGCGTCGCTGGAGAGCGCGACGGCGAAGGATTCCGCGACGGTCGAGGTGCGCTTCACGGCGTCGTACGTCGCGGGCGTCGAGCCGCTCACGGTGTTGCCGATCCTCCCCGAGCACTTGCTCGGCCGACTCTCCGCCAGGGACTTCCGGGAAGCCGCCTACCACCGCGACCCGGTCGGCAGCGGCCCGTTCCGCGTCGCCGAGCGGCGGCCGGACGGCTCCGTCGTCTTCGAGCGGTTCGACCGGTTCCCGGCGGCGCTCGGGTCGCCGCGCCTGGACCGCATCGCGCTCCGCGTCACCCCGGAGCCGGCGACGATGCTGACCGAGCTGCGCACCGGCGCCGTCGACGCGTGCGTCGCCGGGTCGGCGCTAGCGAAGGAGGCGAGCGCGGCACCGGGGCTCCGCCTCATCCCCCTCGAGCCGGCCGGCCTCCAGGCGCTTCCGCTCAACAACCGGGCCTCGCCGCTCGACGACGCGCGCGTGCGCCGGGCGCTGTCCGCAGCGATCCGGCGCGCCGCCGTCGCCGCCGTCGTCTCGCCGCTGGCGAAGCCGGCGCGCTCCTTCCTTCCGGCGGTGAGCCCGTATCGCGACAGCCTGGCGCGCCAGCCGGACGACGACACGGCGCTCGCCGCGAGGCTGCTGCGCGAGGCCGGGTGGGCGGACCCTGGCCCGGACGGGCTGCGCCACGACGCGGCGGGGCGGCCGCTCCGGATCCGGGTCGTCGCCCCCCAGCCGTTCCAGCCGGCGCTGACCGTGATCCAAGCGCAGCTCAGGCGCGTGGGCGTCGGCCTCGACCTCGAGTTCATGGAGTGGGCGTCCTACCTTGGCATGCTGCGGAAGCCGGAGACGCGCCCCCAGGCGATGGCGCTCTCCGGCTACCCGGACAAGGTCGTCGAGCCCGACTTCTACGACAACTTCGCGACTCACGGCGGAAACAACTTCTCGTCGTACTCCAGCCCCGTCGTCGACTCGCTCCTCGACCGCCTGCGCACCGCCGTCCGGCCAGAGCAGCGCAAGGCGTTGTACGTCGCGCTCCAGCAGCGGATCACGGAGGACGCGCCGGTTCTCTACGTCGTCTCCGCGCCGCGCCTCGAGATCGTCGGCCCGCGCCTGCGCGGCGTGAGCGTGGACCTGAACGGGCCGTTCGCGTCCGTCACGGAGTGGTGGATCCCGACGGCGAGCCGGCGCTGATCTCCCGTTCCCGCCATCCCGGCGACGTCTCCGACCCCACCCCGCCGGCTCACACGAGGTCCGTCGGATCCGTGTCGCCGCCGCTTCCGCTCCCGCTCCCGGCCGTTCCGGAGTGGGGGAGTGGAGGAGACCGCGATCCCCCAGCCGCGCGCGCATCCGCTCGCCCACCCGCGTGGAGGTCCGAGAGCGGGAGCGGACCTGTACGCGAGAGCGGAAAGGGCGGACGGAGTTGCCGGACCGGATGTCAGCCCGGCCACCTCCAGTCGCGGATCTCGGGCAGGTCCTCGCCGTAGGTGGTGATGTAGTGCTTGTGCTGGACGAGCTTGTCGCGGATCGCCTGCTTCGCGTACGCGGCGATGGTGCGCAGGCGCGGGACGCGGTCGATCACGTCCGCGACGAGGTGGAAGCGGTCGATCTCGTTCAGCACGGCCATGTCGAACGGCGTCGTCGTGGTGCCTTCCTCCTTGTAGCCGCGGACGTGGAGGTTGTCGTGGTTCGTCCGACGGTAGGTGAGGCGGTGGATGAGCCACGGGTAGCCGTGGTAGGCGAACACGATCGGCTTGTCAGTGGTGAAGAGCGTGTCGAAGTCGCGGTCCGGGAGGCCGTGCGGGTGCTCCTCGGCGGGCTGGAGGCGCATAAGGTCGACGACGTTGACGACGCGCACCTTGAGGTCCGGGACGTACTCGCGCAGGAGGCTGACGGCGGCCAGCGTCTCGAGCGTGGGGACGTCGCCGGCGCAGGCCATGACGACGTCGGGCTCGGCGTCGCGATCGTTGCTCGCCCACTCCCAGATGCCGATCCCGGCGGTGGCGTGCGCGATGGCCCGATCCATGTCGAGGTACTGGAGGGCCGGCTGCTTCCCGGCGACGATGACGTTGACGTAGTTGCGGCTGCGGAGGCAGTGGTCGGCGACGGAGAGGAGCGTGTTGGCGTCGGGCGGGAGGTAGACGCGGATCACGTCGGCTTTCTTGTTGACGACGTGATCGATGAAGCCCGGGTCCTGGTGCGAGAAGCCGTTGTGGTCCTGACGCCAGACGTGTGACGTCAGCAGGTAGTTCAGCGAGGCGATGGGGCGGCGCCAGGGGATCTCGCGGGTGACCTTCAGCCACTTCGCGTGCTGGTTGAACATCGAGTCGACGATGTGGATGAAGGCCTCGTAGCAGGAGAAGAAGCCGTGGCGGCCGGTCAGGAGGTAGCCCTCGAGCCAGCCCTGGCAGGTATGCTCGCTGAGGATCTCCATGACGCGGCCGTCGGGGGCGAGCTGCTCGTCGCCCGCGCGCCGCTCGGCGAGCCAGGTCCGGGCCGTGACCTCGAAGAGCGCATCGAGCCGGTTGGAGGCGGTCTCGTCGGGGCCGAAGACGCGGAAGTTGCGACGGTCGGCGTTCCTCCGCATCACGTCGCGCAGGAAACGACCGAGGACCCGCGTCGCCTCCGCCACGACGGTCCCGGGCGCCGGCACGGCGACGGCGTACTCGCGGAAGTCCGGCATGCGCAGGTCGTGGAGCAGGATCCCGCCGTTCGCATGGGGGTTGGCGCCCATCCGGCGCTGGCCGTCGGGGGCGAGCGCCGCCAGCTCGGGGGCGAGCGTCCCGTTCTCGTCGAAGAGCTCCTCGGGACGGTAGCTCTTCATCCACTGCTCGAGGAGCCGCAGGTGCTCGGGCCGGGTGCGCACCTCGGCGAGCGGCACCTGGTGGGAGCGCCACGTGCCTTCGACCTTCTTGCCGTCGACCTCGGCGGGCCCGGTCCAGCCCTTCGGGGTGCGCATGATGATCATCGGCCAGCGCGGGCGCACGGCCCGCGCGCTGGCGCGCGCATCCGCCTGGATCCGGCGGATCTCGGCGATCACGGTGTCCAGCGTCGCGGCCATGGCCTGGTGGGTGGGCAGCGGCTCGTCGCCCTCGACGAGGTAGGGCGTCCAGCCGTAGCCGCGGAACAGGGCGTCCAGCTCGTCGGCGCCGATCCGGGCCAGGACCGTGGGGCCGGCGATCTTGTAGCCGTTCAGGTGCAGGATCGGCAGCACCGCGCCGTCGGTGATCGGGTCGAGGAACTTGTTCGAGTGCCAGGCCGCCGCCAGCGGGCCGGTCTCGGCCTCGCCGTCGCCGACGACGCACGCCACGATCAGATCGGGGTTGTCGAACGCGGCGCCGAAGGCGTGGGCCAGGGAATAGCCGAGTTCGCCGCCCTCGTTGATCGAGCCCGGGGTCTCCGGCGCCGCGTGGCTCGGGATGCCGCCCGGGAAGGAGAACTGCTTGAAGAGGCGCTGCATCCCCTCGGCGTCCCGGGACACCTCGGGGTAAAGCTCGCTGTAGGTGCCCTCCAGGTACGTATTCGCGACGACGGCCGGCCCGCCGTGCCCGGGCCCCGTGACGAAGATCATGTCCAGGTCGCCGCGCCGGATGACCCGGTTCAGGTGCGCGTAGATGAAGTTCAGCCCCGGCGTCGTGCCCCAGTGCCCGAGCAGCCGCGGCTTGATGTGCTCCGGCCGGAGCGGCTGGCGGAGCAGCGGGTTGTCGAGCAGGTAGATCTGGCCGACGGACAGGTAATTGGCGGCGCGCCAGTACGCGTCGAGCTTGCGCAGCTCGTCCGGTGTCAGGGGTGGGTCGGGGCGCTCGGCCGCCGCCGGCGCCTGTGCTCTCGTGGCCATCGTCGTCCTCACCGCCGTCGTGGAGCCTGGCCCCGAAGGGTTCGATCGGCGCGGGACGGGCATACGGCGTGCCGGGTCTAAGGGCCGGTGGGTCGGCCGCACCGTCGGCTCGGGGGCCGGCGGGCGCGATGGCCGCATCGGCGATCGGAGGGAAACGATGCCTCGTCGAGACCCCGTGGTCGACCACGTGGTCCTGGTCTCCGTGGATGGCTTCCGTCCGGAGTTCTGCATGGACGAGACCTGGCCCGCGCCCACGCTCCAGGAGCTGTGCTGGGAGGGGGCGTACGCCCACGGCGTGCGCGGCGTGTTCCCCTCGCTCACCTACCCGGCCCACACCACGATGGTGACGGGCGCGCTCCCGGCGCGCCACGGCATCTACTTCAACGAGCCGTTCGAGCCGGCGGGCCAAACGCGGCGCTGGTACTGGGAGGCCTCGGCGATCCGCGTCCCCACGCTCTGGGACGCCGTGCGAGCGGCGGGCCTGACGAGCGCGGCGGTCTCCTGGCCGGTCACGGTCGGCGCCGCCATCGATTGGAACGTCCCGGAAATCTGGCCGCTCTCCGATCGGATCGACGCCATGGAGCCGATCCGGCAGGCGACGATGCCCGAGAGGCTGTTCGAGGAGGTCGAGCGCGAGGCCGTGGGCCGGCTGCGAGAGGCGAACTTCAGCATCCGGCGCCTCGCGCGGGAGGACCGCCTCGGCGCGATTGCCGGTTACCTCCTGGAGCGCTACCGCCCGGCGCTGTTGCTGGTCCACCTGATCGCCATCGACCACATCCAGCACCAGCTCGGGCTGAGCAATCCGGAGGTGCGCCGGGCGGTCGGCGCGGCCGACCGCGCCATCGGCCAGATCCTCGAGGTCATCGAGCGACTGGGCCTGCGTGACCGCACGGCGTTCGCCATCACCGGCGACCACGGGGAGGTCGACATCCACACGGAGCTACGCCCAAACGTGCTGCTCGTCGACGCCGGCCTGATGGAGGCGCGGCCCGACCGCGGCCGTTGGCGGGCGACGTTCCACGCGACCGGCGGCGCAGCGTTCCTGCGGCTCCGCGACGCCGGGGACGAGGAGGCCGTCGTTGCGGTGCGGCGACTCCTGGACGGCCTGCGCCGGGGCGAGCGGCGGCTCTTCACCATCCTGGAGCGGGATGCGTTGGACCGGATCGGGGCGGACCCGGAGGCGCCCTTCGCGCTGGCGGCCAGGCCAGGGATCACGATCACCGACGCGCCCGGCGGTCGTCTGGTCCAGGGGGCGCGAGGCGCGGGGCACGGCTACGATCCGCACTACCCGGAGATGAACACCGGGTTCGTCGGTTCGGGGGCCGGGTTCCGCAAGGGCGCCGTCGCCCCGCTGCTTCCGCTGGAGAACATCGCCCCCCTCGTCGCGACGCTCCTGGGGCTCGACTTCGACGCGCCGGACGGCGTGCTCAACCCGGGGCTGCTGGCCCTCTGAGGCGGCGCGCGGGCGCGACGCGCGGGCGACACCGAGATGCCGGCCCGGGGGCGTGGCGCGCGGGCGGATGCGCCCCGTCGCCTTGACTCGTGATCTTCGGTCCACGTAGCGTTGGAGGCGTCGTCCCGGGCCGCCCGGCGCGCTCGGTCGAGCGCCGACGAGCACGCGGCGGCATCCCCTCTTCGACGATACCTCGGGGTCGCATGGCGCCCGGTGGCGCCCGTCGTCTTCAAAACGGCTGTGGGCGGCTAAGACCCGCCCGGGTGGGTTCGACTCCCACGCGGTCCCGCCTGCTCCGGTGCCGGATCGCAACCGGACACGAAGGGAGCCGTCGCAATGCGACGGCTCCCTTCTTCGTTGTCCGGCGGCCCCGCCGGCGCGGTCAGCGCGACGTCGTCGCCCCGAGGCCGACGAGGCGCTCGAGGAACTCGCGGACCTCGCCCACATCCCGCAGCGAGTAGCTCGCGGCGGTCGGACGCGGCGTGTCGGCGACGAGGAGGCCGACCCCGTGGTCCCGGAGCGCGCGGAACGCGTCCTCGTCGGTGACATCGTCGCCCACGTAGAGCGGAACCACGTCCGGCCGGTCCAGCCCGAGCGCGCTCAGGATCCAGCGCACGGCGCGCCCCTTGTCCCAGTCGATGGCCGGGCGCAGCTCGAACACCTTCTTGCCGAGCGCCTTCCGCAGCTCCGGGTGACGCGCGAGCACGTCGTCGACGATGCGCTCGACCTCCGGCACGCGCGCCTCGGGGACGAGGCGGTAGTGCACGGCCGCGGCGAAGCGCTTGTCCTCCACGAGCACGCCGGGGATGCCGGCCGTCCGGCGGCGCAGCTCCTCGGCGACGCGGGCCACGGCCGGCGCCAGCCCGGGCTTGACCTCGAGGTGTGGCCCGGCCGCGTCGGGCCCGACGATGTCGAACCCGTGGACCCCCGCGTAGTTGAGGGCGTCGACGCCCACGCGGGCGGCCACGTCGTCGCGGGCGCGGCCGCTCACGACGGCCGTCGGCCACGTGGCGGCGAGGCGCCGCAGCGTCTCGCGCATGTCCTCGGAGAGGACGGCGAGGTCGGGGCGGTCGACGATCGGCGTCAGCGTGCCGTCGTAGTCGAGGAAGACGGCGAGGCGGCGGCCGCGGAGCGTGGCGGCCAGCCCGGGCCAGTGGGCGAGGGCGTTGGGCGGTGCGTCGGCTCGGTCGTGCACGGGCGAACGGCTCGGCGCCGGAGCGGGTCCCCCGGGGTCGCGGGCGATCGGGCCGACGGCGGCGCGCCGGTCGCGATGGCACGCGTGCCGCGGTCGACGGAGACCGCCGGCCGCCGGCCGGCGGCGCGCGGTTCCGACGCGTCCCGTCCCGGCGGCGACGGGCTCCGCCGCGCGCTCGGCGGGCGCCAACGTCGCACCAGAATAGGACTTTCGTCCCATCGGCTGTTCCGCTCGACGCCCCCTCCGGTGGCAGTCATCATGCACCCTCCACCCCGCCACGGACAAGCTGCCCGGAGAGGCGCACCCCGCGCTCTCGCCCCGGCGCAGCCGGAGACTAACTCATGCCGAGGAGGCATCGCATGCAGGTTCTCCGAAGGGCAGGGCTCGCGGCCGCCGTGGCTCTATCAGTGGCGGCTCTCCCAGCATCGGCGCAGTTCTACCACTGGGACGCGAACATCAACGGCGGGTGGAACACGACGACGAAGGCGCTCAGCAACACGACGGTGTTCCCGAGGATCATCGACGACAACCTGATCGACAACGATATCATCAACGGCGGGGGCGACCTCAGCTTCGGGAGCGGCGGGATCGTCGGCGCCCAGGTCGGCTACTGGTTCGTCCCGCACCTGGGGCTGCGGGCGAACTTCGCGTACGCCGCGAACGACTTCGACCAGCACAACGGTGGCAACACGCTGATCAACGACATGAACCTGTGGAGCGGCACCGGCGATGTCATGGTGCGGTTCCTGAAGCCGCGGAAGCGCTTCACGAAGGTCGAGTGGCTGCCGTACCTGGCGCTCGGCGCGGGCGCGCAGTGGATCAACCCGCCCGGCGACCGGTTCGTCGCGCTGGACCAGTTCTTTTTCGACACGATCCCGGGCGTGACGCAGATCACGGGCGTGTCCGGCGCGCCGATCTTCTGCGTGGCCGGCGTGTGCCAGGGGCCGGACAGCCGGGGGTTCATCGGCGTCCCCGGGACGGTCGCGACGAACGCGTTCTTCGTGAAGGAAGCGTCGACGTTCGCCGGCCTGGTCGGCCTGGGCACGGACGTGCGGCTGACGAAGAACTTCGCCGTGCGGCTCGAGGCGGGCGACCGGATCTGGAAGGCGCCGATCTTCAACGCGGCGCAGATCGACGCCACCAACCTGGTCGTGCTGGGCGACAAGGTCGGCAAGACCGTGCACCAGTTCTACTTCACGGGTGGGTTGAACGCGCTGATGGGGCTCGTGTCGCCCCCGCCGGCGCCGGTCGCGACGCTCCCCGCGCCTCCGCCTCCGCCTCCGCCGCCGCCGGCGACCGAGCGGGTGACGGTGTGTGTGGTCGATCCGATGGCGCCGGGCGGCCTGAAGACGATCGAGGCGACGCGCAACCTATCGACCGGTGACACCACGGTCATGCAGAACGGCGACCGCGTGCCGCTCTCGCAGGCGTACGCGAACGTGCCGACGGTCACGACGGCCGACTGGTACATGCAGGGCCGCCCGTTGGAGATCGGCACCGGGACGAACCGGCTCCGCTACGTCAGCTTCGGTGGCGCGCGCGTCATCGAGCCGAGCGACCTGGGGTTCCTCGGGACGGTCAACGGGCTGCCGGTCTACGCCGACCGCACCACGCTGGGCGTCGTCGAAGGCCTCACTCCGGGCACCGACCTGAGCATGGCCGTCGACCAGCGGCCGATGCTGCGGCAGGCGCTCCAGGAGAAGGTGCAGGTGGCCTACGTTCCGGTCTCGGCCACCGGCTGTGTCTTCCAGCCGCTCCAGCTCCAGGCGGAAGTCCGCAAGGGCAAGTAAGCACCCCTCCGACGCGCGTCGAGCGCACCGCGATCGCGGAGCCGGAAGCCCCGGCTCCGCGATCGCCGTTCCGTCCGCCGGCTCCGGCTCCGGGGTCCGGCTTCGGATCCCAGCCTGGATTCCCGCCCGCGATGGGCGACCCCTGTGGCGAGCCGGCGTAGGTCGGCACGGCCGGGCGCTCGCCGCGGGAGAGCTGTTCGGCGGCCTCGAGGTTGTCGGCGCCGAGGCGGAGGAGGGAAGGGGGCCCGCCGCCCCGACGCCGGTCTTGCTTCCGGGGATCATCCGCGAGGTGCCGCCCTTCGTCTGCTGCTTCATGACCTCGCGCATCCTCAGCCGGGCGTAGCGCGCGTGTCGGCGTGGAGGAGACGCTCCGCCCTCGGCGGATCCCCGCAGCGGAGCTCGGTTGGGTCGAACACGATCCGGGCGCCGGAGCTGCGTGACAGGGTGAAGAAGACCACGGGCGGCTCCCGCTCGCCGCCGCGTGCCCGGTAGATCCACGCCTCGCCGCCGCAGCGCTCGATGACGTCCGGCTCGCCGCGCGCGCATGAAGACGAGGCCGCGTTCGTCGAGCTCGGCCAGGTAGGCGGCGCGGTCGCGGTCCGGCGGGAAGAGGAACGCGCGCTGGGGACCGTACCGCTCGGGGCGGCGGTTCGCGACGGCAATGGCGTGCCGCGTCGTCGGCATCGACGGCGCGGGTGGTGCCGGGCGCCTCGTCGATGTCCGGCGTCGGACCGTTACCGGCCCACTCGTGGAGGGGGCACGAGCGCGGGTGCTGGAGGAACGCCGGCCTCGCTTGCTCGAGCCGGCCCAGGTGCGCGGCGTAGCGCTCCTCGGAGCCGGCGCCGCCGGATTGCCGCTCAGGGCGCTCGCGGCTTCGCGCCGGGACGCCGCCGGATTGTCGTCAACCCCGCACGCATGGACGCGCCAGCGGTGCTTGCGGTCTTGACGGCGATTATTGCCGGAATCCCTGCAAGCGTCGCCGCGGCCGCCGTGCTTGCGGGGTTAACGGCAATGAGACCGGCCGCGCCGCGTTCGATTCGGTCGCGGGCCGGGACGGGACTCGGGCCGGGCGCGGAACCAGCCGTGGCCGCGGCCGGGCGCGGAGCCGGCCGGGGCTTTGGCCGGGCGCGGGACCGGACGGGGTTTGGTCCGGTCGGGGATCGGACGGGGCTTGAGCCCGGCGCAGTGAGCGGAATCGGACGGCGCGATGCCGCCACGGATCCGCGCCGCGGCGGGGGCAAATCCGGCTCATGGCGGGGGAGGCGACATGCCGCGGCCGCGGCGGCGGTGCGCGGCGGGGCAACGCCGGCTCGCGGCGGGCCGGAGCCCCTCGCTGCCGCAGGCGGCGCCGGCTCGCGGCGCGCCGGGGTCCTCTCCCTGCGGGGCAGCGCCCTCTCGCCGCGGGCGGCGGTGCCATCGTCTGTGCTCCTGGCAACCCCGCGCGCGGGCGGCGGGAGAGCCGCCGTCGCCCGCGCGGCGGTCGTGCGCGCACCGGCGAGCCCGTGGTGGGGTGCGCCCGCCCCGGCGCACACGCGTGCGCGCCGGGGCGGGGCGGGGGCAAGGAGGGCGCCCCGGCCTCCCGCGGAGGAGGCAGAGGCGATGGTGTGGGCCGGGGGGAGGCGGAGTTCGGGAGAAGGAGGCTGCCTGGCACAACTGGTCCCGGCCGCCTCGACCCCGGCCGATCAGGTGGAGCCGTGACGCGTCATCGGGCCGTGATCGGCCCGCACAGCACCGGCACGCTCTGGGCGGCGGTGAGCGGCGGGATCGAGTCGACGGTCGTGGGCACCGGGCCGGTCACGCCGGCGACGACGATCGTGCGCGTGGCCAGGTCGAGCGCCGCGCCATCCAGTCCGATGATCGAGTTCGTGAACTGCCCGAAGTCGGTCGTCTGCACGAACGTGTACGAGGAGCCGGTGGGGAAGCCGGCGACGTCGATCGTGTTGTTCAGCGGGGTGTTGTCGATCGGGGCGAGGATGCTGCCCCACGCGCTGGCGCCCTCGTTGAAGTCGATGATGCCGTCGTCGTTGGTGTCGGCGGCGGGCGTCGGGCAGGAGCTGCCGGACATCAGGAACTGCGCGTGGACGACGCTGTCGAGGCCGGCGGCCGTGATGCGGACGCTGAGGACCTGGTTGCCCGTGATCGCGATGTCGGCGGTCCCGCTCGCGGGTCCGCCGGACGTGGGCGTGTTGACCTGCGCCAGGTTCGCGCGGAGGAGCACGACGTCGACGGTTTCCTCGTTGTCGCACGCTGCGGCCGCGACGATCAGCGATAGCGCGAGCACCGGCCAGATTCGACGGTTCTGCATGTGCGATTCTCCATGTGTGGCCACGCGTTGTGGCCGTAGGCAGTGAGGCGCTGGGGTGAATGACCGCGGGCTCCCGTGCGGCACGTCCGGGTATCTAACCGGCGCGCCAGGGCTCGGGTAATTGGACGAAGGGATTACGTCCCCGGGGCCGGCGCCGGCGGACGGCGGGGTCGGCGATCGTCGCCGGCGCGCGCGCGCCACGGCGTCGCTCGGTCGAAGGTCCAATTCTTGGCGCCGCTCCGCGTCGAGAGAGTGAAGAGGAGGGTGCTGCAGGGCGGCAAATGCGGGCCGCCGCGCCGGCCCCGGCCGCTGGACGGCCCTGCAGTCGACGGACGACGACCCGAAGCGTTCCGCCCCGGGCTCGCGAACGGCGCGGGCGGCGCGGCTTCCGAGGGGACGACGATGAGCAGCATCACACCGGCCGAGGCCCCCAGACCCGCGGACGAGCGGGCCGGCGGAGCCGCGGGCACGGGGGAGCTGCTCCGGCACGTCGTGGAGGTCGCATCGCGCGCGCTGCGGGCGCCTGCCGCGCTCGTCTCCCTCTTCGCCGACGGTGGCGAGACGATCGCCGCGGCGACGGGACTCGACGGCGCGGGCGCGGCCGGGCCGCTGCGGCTGGCGCCGTTCCTGGACCTGGACGGCGGCGATGGCGCCGGCGGGGGCCGCGTGTTCGCGGTGCAGGACGCGCGCAAGGGCGCGGGGGGCGCCGCCGCGGCCGCGCTGCTCGGCGCCGGGCTCGTCGCGCTTCTCGGCGCGCCGCTGCTGGACGCAGCCGGGCAACGGATCGGCGTGCTGGCCGCGGGCGATCCGCGCCCGCGGCGCTGGCAGCCGGACGAGGCGACGCTGCTGCGCCAGCTCGCGGCCGTGGCGGCGAGCGCCGTCGAGCGCCTCGCGGACGGGCGCTACCCACCGGAGCGCGCCCTCTCGGCCGCGTGGCTGCGGCGCAGCTTCGACGACGCGCTCGCCGGGCACGCCGTGGCGCGTGCCGACGGACGGATCCTGGCGTGCAACGCCGAGTTCGCGCGCATCGCCGGCTTCGAGTCGATCGAGGCGGCGCTGGCCGCCGACCTGCGCTCGCTGGAGGCGCGCCCTGGCGACTTCGCCGCGCTCCTCGACCGGCTGGCAGCCACCCCTGTCATCCCGCTGGAGGAGCTGCGCTTCGTGCGACGCGACGGCGCACCGGCGCAGGTGCTGGCCAAGCTGGCGGCGACGCTGGACGAGGCGGGCAACGTCGGCGAGATCCGCGTCTACCTCCTCGACATCACGGAGCGGCACCGGGCGGAGGAGGCGCTGCGCGCCAGCCAGGAGCGGCTGCGGCTCGTCGAGCTGGCGACGCACGACGTGCACTGGGAGTGGGAGCTGGCGACCGGGCGAATGGCGTGGAACGGCGCCGTCGCCCAACGCTTCCGCTACGCTCCCGAGGAGATCCGGCCGTCGATCGACTGGTTCGAGGACCGGATCCATCCGGCGGACCGGGAGCGCGTCGTCCGCGGGCTGGAGCGCGCGATCCTCGGCGTCGACAACTCGTGGAGCGACGAGTACGCGTTCCGCCGCGGCGACGGCAGCTACGCCACCGTCCTCGACCGCGCGCACGTCGTGCGCAACGGGCGGAGCGAGCCGATCCGGGTGGTCGGCTGCATGCTCGACATCAGCGAGCGCAAGGCGGCCGAGGAGATGCAGCGCTTCCTGGCGCGGGCGAGCGACGCGCTCGAGGAGGCGCTCGAGGTGGACGTGACCGCGCAGACGCTGGCACGGCTGGCGGTCCCGACGCTCGGCGACTTCTGCCTGGTGGACCTGCTCGGCCCGGACGGCGCGGTGCGCCGCGTCGCGGTCGCGCACACGGAGCCGGGGCGGGAGCGCCTGCTCGGCGCCGGCGGCGTCCTCGCGGCCGGCCCGGGGCCGCCCGACGGCGGACCGGCGCCCACGCCGATCGCCGTGATGCGCGCCGGCGCTCCCGACTTCGTGGGCGCCTGCGGCGACACGCCGGGGAACGCCGCCGAGCTGAGCCGCCGCCTTTGCGTCGCCCCGGAAGCCGCACCGCGAGGCTACGTCAGCGTGCCGATCGAGGCCCGCGGCCGCCTGCTCGGCGCGGTGACGTTCGGCCTTTCCTCTCCGCGCCGCTGCTTTGGCCCGCTCGACCTCATGGCGGCCCGGGACCTGGCGCGCCGCGCCGGCCTCGCGCTCGCGAACTCCGCCACCTACGAGAGCGCGCAGCGCGCCGTCGTCGCGCGCAACGAGGTGCTCGGCGCCGTCTCGCACGACCTCCGCGTCCCGCTCACCACGATGGTTGCCACGCTCTCGCTCCTCGACGACACCACGCCGGACCGGCGCGAGGACGTGCGGCAATGGCACGAGATGCTGCGCCGCGCCACGGACCAGATGAAGGCGCTCATCGACGACCTGCTCGACGCCTCGCGCATGGAGTCGCAGCGCTTCACGATCGAGCGGCGGCCGGAGCGGCCCGGCGCCCTGGTCGCCGGCGCGTGCGCGATGCTCCAGCCGCTCGCCGCGGCCAAGAACATCACGCTCGAGGTCGACGCGCCGCCCGACCTGCCGCCGATCTCCGTGGACGGCCGGCAGATCGCCCGCGTGCTCGGCAACCTGGTGAGCAACGCGATCAAGTTCTCGCGGCCCGGCGGCTCGATCCGCGTCCGCGCCGAGGTGCGGGACACCGAGCTGTGGATCTCGGTGGAGGACGAGGGGGAGGGGATCGCGCCCGAGCAGCTCCCGCGCGTCTTCGACCGTTTTTGGAAGCGGCAGCCCACCGACCGCCGCGGCGCCGGCCTCGGCCTCGCCATCGCCTCGGGGATCGTCGCCGCGCACGGCGGCCGCATCTGGGTCGAGAGCCAGGAGGGCGCGGGGAGCACGTTCACCTTCGCGCTCCCACTCCTCGCGCCCGTCGACGTCCGGCTCCCGCCGGACGCCGAGGCCGCACCGAGCCCGGCGAGCGCCCCCGGAGCCCTCCCGGGCGACGCCGTGGCCACCTGATCCGACGCCCGCAAGCTTTGTATTCGCGTTCGCTTCCGCTCCCGCTACCGCTCCCCGCCGTTCGGGAGCGGGAGCGCAAGCGAACGCGGGAGAGGCCAACCGGTCTGGCGGGCCGGATCTGAGAGCCGGCCCTCGCCGGAAGCCACGCCCTCACCCACGTCGTTTCCCGGATTCCGCGCCGGTCGGCCGCGCCGATCTTACCGCAGCAGCCGCCGCGTCGCACGTCGGGCCGGCAGACCGGTACGGGGCGTGGCGCGCTCGGGGGCGTCGTCGCCACCGGTCCGGGGGGGACGCGAACGAGCGAACAGGCGCAAGAAGCCGGCACGCGCCGGCGGTGTGATGGAATCGGGCATAGGTCCAATCGAGACGCCGGCGGGGCGGCTGTACCATTCAATCAGGGGCCGGCGATGCGGTCAGTGCCGGCATCGGGGTGCCGCGTGCGAGTCGAGGCGGGGCGGCGGGCGTGCCCGGCGGCAGGTCAGGCGAACGATTCCAGCGGTGCCGTCCCCCGGCGCGGATGTTCGGGCGCCGGGGCGGCCGTGGAGACTGTGCGATGCGATGGAACGGATGGAAGGATCGGGCGCGGCGGCGGGCCGGCGCGGTACGGCGCGTCGCCGGTGCGGGCCTGGTCGTGGTCGGGGGCGCGCTGGCGGGGTGCGCGCACGAGCCGGCGACGCAGGTCATGGTCAATCCGTCGATCGATTTCTCGCGCTACCACACGTACTCGTGGCGCGAGGGGACGCCGCCGCCGTCGAAGCTGACGGACATGCGGATCATGGCGAGCGTGGAGAAGCAGCTTGCGGACCGGGGCTTGCGTCGGGTGGACCACGGCGGTGACCTCGCCGTGACCTACCACCTGTCCACGGAGAAGCGCCTCGACATCACGACGTACGACTACGTGAACGGGCCGTACTGGAACTACTACTGGGGGCCCGGCGGGACGCAAACGGTGGTGAAGGAGGTGCGGGAGGGGACGCTGGTCGTGGACCTGATCGACCGGAAGCGGAACGAGCTGGTGTGGCGGGGGATCGGGATGGACCGGCTGCCGGACAACCCGCGCCACGTGGCGAAGCGGGTGGACGATGTGACCGAGCAGATGTTCGACCAGTTCCCGCGACGGGCGCCCGGATGAGCCGGGGCCGTGGGGGTCGCGAGCCGCGGCCCGGACGGGGCGGATGGCCATAGCAGCATATCTCTACGGCAGCAGTCGGGCGTTGCGGATCGGCCGGGCGCTTCCCCTCCTCCTGGGGGCGGCGTCCGGCCTTTTCTGCCCCGCGGTCGGGGCGACGTCGGCGCCGCCGGAGCCGCCGCGGCCGGCGGCCGTCGCGGCGGCGCTCGACCGCGAGCTCGGGGTGTGGCGCGAGCACTGGCGCGAGCTGATGGGCGCGCTCCTCGTGTTCGCCGCCGAGGCGGTGCTGATCGGCGCGCTGCTGGCGGAGCGGGCGCGTCGTCGGGCCGCGGCGCGGACGCTGGACGAGCGGCTCGAGTACGAGCGCATGCTCACGTTGATCTCGACGAGCTTCGCGCACGCGTCGGACGAGGCGCTCGACGGGCCGATCCAGGCGACGCTGGGCTGGCTGGGCCAGTTCCTCGACGTCGATGCCGTGTCGCTGGAGGCGCCGGTGACGGCCGGGGAGGCGGCACGGGCGGCGCGGACGTGGACGCGGCCGGGCGTCGCGGTCGACGCGGAGCGGTTGCCGGCGCTGCTCGCGGCGGGCGCGGCGATCGACGCGGTGGGCCCGCTCCCCCGGTCGCCGTTCGCGTTGCGGCTGCCGCTCGAGCTGCGCGGCGAGGTGACGGGCTCGCTGCTGCTGGTGCGGGTGAGCGGCCGGCCGCCGTGGGCGGCGGAGCGGACCCGGCGGCTGCGGCTGGTTCTCGATCTGATCGCCTCGGCGCTGGCGCGGCAGCGGGCGACGCAGGCGCTGGCGGAGAGCGAGGCGCTGAGCACGGCGGTGCTCGACTCGCTGCCGAGCGAGGTGGCGGTGCTGGACGAGGCGGGCGTCATCATCCGCGTGAACGCGGCGTGGCGGGCCCGCGTCGAGCGTGAGGCGGAGCCCGGGCGCGCCGCCGCCACGGTGGGGACGACCTACATCGAGGCGTGCCGCGCGGCGGCCGCGGCGGGGGACGAGGAGGGAGCGGCGGTGGTGGCGGGGCTCGGCGCGGTGCTCGAG
>JADGGV010000587.1 GCA_019689775.1 Gemmatimonadota bacterium | reverse complement strand
TCGAGCAGCACAGCTCCCGCCCACACCGCCCCACGCCGCCCAACAGCGCCGCCTCGTCCCGCACGCCGATCTGCTTCAGCTCGATCCGCGTGCGGAACGTCCGCGCCAGCTCCCGCACCAGCTCGCGGAAATCGACCCGCCGCTCCGCCGTGAAGTAGATCGTGAGCTTGTTGCGGTCGAACTGCCACTCCGCCTCGCTCACCTTCATCTTCAGGCCAAACTGGAGCACCTTCTCGCGCGTGATCTGGCGCACCCGCGGCTCGTCCGCCCGCAGCGCCGCCGCCTTCGCCACCTCGTCGGCGCGCGCTCGCCGCAGCACCCGCTTCGTCGGCACCGGCGCGGCGCATCCCGTCGAGCACCCCGAGCACTTCCGCTCGGCCACGGCGCCCGTCGCGGTCACCAGCCCGAGATCTTCCCCCCGGTCCGCCTCGACGATCACGTGCTCGTTCACGTCGAGGTCGTCGAACTCCGCGAGCAAGTACTCCCGCCGGTTCGCCTTGAAGCTGACTTCGATGATGCGCGCCATGCGCGACTCTATCCTGCTATCGGGGATCCCGCCCGGCCCACCGCCTCACGGCGCCACCGCCGCCGGCTCCTCCCGCCACACGCCCATGCGCTCGTACTTCTCCCAGCGCCGCCGCCGCCGCTCCTCCGGCGACAGCCGCTCCAGCTCCGCCACGTGCCGCGCCACCGCCGCCCGCAGGTTCGCCACCGCCTGCGCCGGGTCCGTGTGCGCGCCGCCCAGCGGTTCCGGCACCACCTCGTCGATCACGCCCAGCGCCGCCAGGTCCGCCGCCGTGATCTTCATCGCCTCCGCCGCCTTGTCCTTGGCCGCGTTCGTCTTCCACAGGATCGCCGCGCACCCCTCCGGCGAGATCACGCTGTACGTCGCGTTCTCCAGCATCAGCACCCGGTCCGCGACCCCCAGCGCCAGCGCACCGCCGCTCCCGCCCTCGCCGATCACCACCGCCACCGTCGGCACCCGCAGTCGCGCCATCTCCCGCAGGTTCATCGCGATCGCCTCGCCCTGACCCCGCTCCTCCGCGCCGATCCCCGGATACGCCCCCGGCGTGTCGATCAGCGTCACGATTGGATGGCCGAACTTCTCCGCCAGCCGCATCAGCCGCAGTGCCTTGCGGTACCCCTCCGGGTGCGGCATCCCGAAGTTGCGCCGCAGGTTCTGCTTCATGTCCCGGCCCTTCTGGTGGCCGATCACCATCACCGTCCGACCCTCCAGCCGCGCCCATCCGCCGACCACCGCCTCATCGTCCCGGAACAACCGGTCGCCGTGCAGTTCCACGAAGTCCGTGAACGCACCCTCGATGTAGTCCAGCGCGTACGGCCGCTTCGGGTGCCGCGCGAGCTGCACCCGCTCCACCGGCGTCAGGTTCCGGTACGCCTCCAGCCGCAGCGCCTCCAGCCGCCGCTCCAGTACGCGCAGCTCCCGCCCCGCCTCCAACCCCTGCTTCCGCGCCATCGCCTGCAAGCGCGCGATCTGCGCCTCCAGCTCGGCGATGTCCTTCTCGAACTCCAGGTGCGGGGTGCTCATCCTCTGCCTCTACGGTTTCACCAGTCGCACATGGTCCTTCCCGAAGAGCGACCTCAGCTCCTCGAGCAGACGCTCGTTCGGCGACACCGTGATCCGGCGCGAGCGCAGCCGCGTCGGCGCCCCGCCGCCCCCGCCTGTGCCGACCCACTCCACGAACAACGGCGCCGGCCCCGGATGCGCCTCGAACGCCCGCGTGGCCGACTCGATCACCTCCGCCGTCGCGCCGTTCCCCCCCACAAGCTTGACTTCCACCCCCAGCGCGCCCTTCTTCCGCAGGTGCTCCAGCGGGATCGCCTCGTCCAGGAAGATCGGCGGCGTCTCCTCGTCCTCCCGCCCCTTCACCGTACCCCGCAGCAGCACCGGTGTATCCTGCGTCAGTACCTCGCGGTACGTCTCCCACGTCTCGCCAAAGACGAGAACGGAGGCGGTGCCGTGGAAATCCTCCACGGTCACGCGCCCCCACTCGGCGCCATTCTTCTTCGAGATCTGCCGGCTGACCGACGTCACCACGCCCGCCAGCTCGACCCGCTGATCCCGGTGCGCCTTCAGGTTCGCCGTGTTCACCGCCTGGAAGACGCGCACCTCGTCGCGGTAGCGCTCCAGCGGGTGACCGCTGATGAAGAAGCCCAGGATCTCCTTCTCCCGCGCCAGCCGCTCCGACTCCGGCCACGGCGCGACGTCCGGGAGCTGCGGCGCCGGCCGCGGCGCCGCCGGCGCGCCCGCGCTCCCGCCGCCGAACGCGTCGAACAGCGAGGCCTGCCCCGCCTCCGCCTCCGCCTGCCGGAGCTGCGCCTCCCGCAGCGCCGTCTCCAGCCCCGCCATCAACTGCGCCCGGTGGCCGAACGCGTCGCACGCGCCCGCCATGATCAGCGCTTCCAGCGCGCGCCGGTTCAGCGCCCGCGGGTCCGTCCGCTCCACCAGGTCGAAGAGCGACGTGAACGGCCCGCCCTTGCTCCGCGCCTCCAGGATCGAGCGCACCGCCCCCTCGCCCAGCCCCCGCAC
>JADGGV010000586.1 GCA_019689775.1 Gemmatimonadota bacterium | reverse complement strand
CTCTGTGCTCTCTGTGGTAATTGATCCGTTCCCGGGCCTCCCCCCGCGCTGCGCTTGCCCCGCCGCCGGCCCGCCGACAACTTCCCCCCTCGTCCCTCGACGATCACCGAAAGCCGCACGGAGGCTCAGCATGCCACAGGGCGCACGCGCGCGTTCGCGCCGGAGCGGGGTCGCCCGGCACACCTGGGGCCGGCGTGCGGGAGCGCTCGCCGCGGTCCTCGCCGCCACACCGGCGGCCGCGCAGCGTCCCGCGCTCACCGCCGCCGACTACGCCCGCGCCGAGCAGTTCATGAGCTGGAAGACCGCGCCGCTCGTCTTCGGCGCGAACATCCGGCCGGAATTCCTCCCCGACGGCCGCTTCTGGTTCCGCAACGCGACGCCGGACGGCACCGAGTTCATCCTCGTCGATCCGGAGCGTCGCACCGCGACACCGGCGTTCGACCGGACGCGCCTCGCCGCCGCGCTCTCCGCCGCCGCCGACACGACGTTCGACGCCCGCAACCTCCCGATCACCCGCTTCGGCTACGCCGCCGACGGCACGACGATCGAGGTCGAGGCACGCGGCCGCGCCTACCGCTGCACCCCGGACGCCGCGCGCTGCGCCGCGTACGAGCGGCCGCGCATCGACCCGCGGCGCGAGGTCGTCTCGCCGGACGGCAAGCTCGTCGCCTTCATTCGCGACTGGAACCTGTGGGTCCGCGACCTCGCCACCGGCAAGGAGACGCAGCTCACGACCGACGGCGTCCCCGACTTCGGCTACGCCACCGACAACGCCGGCTGGGTGCGGAGCGACCGCCCCGTCCTGCTCTGGTCCCCGGACTCCCGGAAGATCGCCACGTTCCAGCAGGACCAGCGCGGCGTCGGCGAGATGTACCTCGTGCAGTCGCGCGTCGGCCACCCGGTGCTCCAGGCCTGGAAGTACCCGCTCCCTGGCGACAGCGTCGTCGCCATGATCCACCGCGTCGTCATCGACCTCGCCGGCCCGAAGGTCATCCGCCTCCAGATGCCGCCCGACCAGCACCGCTCCACGCTCTGCGACCACGTGCTGTGCGGCGGCGAGTGGGTCGACGTCGAGTGGAGCCCCGACGGCTCGCGTCTCGCCTTCGTCTCCACCTCGCGCGACCACAAGGACGAGTGGCTCCGCATCGCCGACGCCGCGACCGGCGCCGTGCGCGAGGTGCTCCACGAGTCCGTGCCCACGTTCTTCGAGTCCGGCACCGGCCGCGTCAACTGGCACTGGCTCCCCGCCAGCAACGAGATCATCTGGTTCTCCGAGCGCGACGACTGGGGCAACCTCTACCTCTACGACGCGACGACCGGTACGCTGAAGAACCGCATCACGAGCGGCCCCGGCAACGTGCTCCAGGTGCTGCGCGTCGACGAGAAGAGCCGCACGATCTGGTTCACCGGCGTCGGCCGCGAGCCCGGCCGCGACCCCTACCTCCGCCACCTCTACCGCGTCGGCTTCGACGGCAAGGGGCTGCGGCTGCTCACCCCCGAGGACGCCGACCACAGCGTCACGCTCTCGCCCGACGGCCGCTGGGTCGTCGACTCCTACTCGCGCGTCGACGTCCCGCCCGTCACCGTGCTCCGCGACGCCGCCACCGGCCGCGTCCGCATGACGCTCGCGAAGGCCGACATCTCGCGCCTCCTCGCCACCGGCTGGACGCCACCCACGCCGATCGTCGTCAAGGCGCGCGACGGCAAGACCGACCTCTACGGGCTGATGTACCGCCCAACGAACTTCGACTCGACGAAGAGCTACCCGATCATCAACCACATCTACCCCGGGCCGCAGACCGGCAGCGTCGGCACCCGCTCCTTCGTCGCCTCCCGCGGCGACGCCCGCGCCCTCGCCGAGCTCGGTTTCGTCGTCGTCGAGATCGACGCCATGGGCACACCGATGCGCTCCAAGTCGTTCCACGCCGCCTACTACGGCGACATGGGCGACAACGGGCTGCCCGACCAGGTCGCCGCCATGAAGCAGCTCGCCCAGCGCTACCGCTGGATCGACCTCCGCCGCGCCGGCATCTACGGCCACAGCGGCGGCGGCTACGCGGCCGCGGATGCGATGTTCCGCTACCCCGCCTTCTTCAAGGTCGGCGTCTCCGAGGCCGGCAACCACGACAACCGCATCTACGAGGACGACTGGGGCGAGAAGTGGCAGGGGCTGCTCGTCCGCAACCCGGACGGCACCACCAACTACGACGGCCAGGCCAACCAGAACATCGCCCGCAACCTCAAGGGCAAGCTCCTCATCGCCTACGGCACCGGCGACGACAACGTCCCGCCCTACAACTCGCTCGTCCTCATCGACTCGCTCATCGCGGCGAACAAGGACTTCGACCTCCTCGTCCTCCCGAACCGCCGCCACGGCTTCGGCAACGAGCCCTACATGGTCCGCCGCCGCTGGGACTACTTCGTCGAGCACCTCCTCGGCGCCGAGCCACCCCGCGAGTACACGTTCCGGCAGGAGGTCGCAGCGGGCCGGGAGTAAATTAGAACAGCATTAAACCACAGAGATCACAGAGGACACAGAGGGCACAAAGAGTCGGGG
>JADGGV010000585.1 GCA_019689775.1 Gemmatimonadota bacterium | reverse complement strand
GCGCTGGTACGCCAGCACGACCTGCCCACCCCCGACTCCCTCGCCCGTGCCGCTCAGCAGCACCGTCGCGCCCGGCTTCACCCGATCCACCCGATTCACGGTCGTCACCGCCGGCAGCGTCCGCCACCGCTCGCGCGACGCCGCCTCGTCGCCCGCGATCTGCGTCACGCCGTACGCCGCGCCCGCCCGCGTCGGCGAGACCTTGATCTCCGCGAAGAACGTCGTGTCCCGCCGCCGGCTCTCGTCCAGCACCACGGGCAACGCCTCGGCCAGCGGCGTTCCGGCGTACCCGCCCTCCGCGAACGTTCGCCGGCTCCCGAGCATGAGCAGCCCGCCGCCGCGCTCGCCCACGAAGTCGGCGATCATCTGGAGCTGGTCGTGCGTGAAAAACCCCGCTTCCACGCCGCCCAGGATCAGCCCGCGGTAGCCGAACAGCTCCTCGCGCGTCCGCGGAAACCCCGTCGACAGCTCCGCCGCGCTGTCCACGTCCAGGCGCAGGAACTTGTTCTCCGCCGTCCGCAGCAGCGTCACGATCTGGAGATTCTTGTCCTCCGCCGCCGCGCGCCGGATGAACTTCAGCTCGAAGCGCGGCTCGCCCTCGAAGTACAGGATCTTATCCCGGTCGTCGCGGACCCGGATGAGCGCGTCCTGCACGTTGTTCTCCGCCACGCGCTCCCCGGGCTGCGCCGGAATGCGGAAGCGATACCGCCGCGGGCCTGCCTGCTCCGCCGTGAAGCGCACGCTCACGGGGACCGGCTCGCCCTCCGCGCCCAGCTTCACGTCCTGTGAGGCGACGATCCGCCCCTCGTCCTCCACGTACAGCTTCACCGTCTTGCCGCCGTACCCGCGCTCCGTGACCAGCAGGTCGACGCCCAGCCGCGCGCCCTTCAACACCGCCGTCGGCGTGGCGACCCGCGCGATCTCGATGTCCCGGTCCAGCGCCTCCCGCCCCACCCCCACGGCGTACACCGGCACGTTCGCCGCTCGCAGCGCCAGCAGCGACTCCGAGAGCGCGCCCGTCGCGTTGTCCGCGCCGTCGCTCACGACGACGAGCCCCGCCAGCGGCAGCGAGCCCAGCTCCGAGCGCGCGCGGTCCAGCGCCTGCCCGATGCGCGTGCGCTCGCCGTCGAACGTCAGCTCGTCCGGCCCGCCGATCCGGTCCGTCCCCGACGCGAAGCGGAAGTACCGCACGCGGAACCGGCGGGCCAGCTCCCGGCCGATCGCGCCGTCCGGTCCCATCAGCCGCGCGAACGCGCTCCGCGGCGCAGCGCCGCCGTCCGCGATCCGCATGCTGCGCGAATCGTCCAGCAGTACGCCCAGGTAGTTCTGCTGCGGCACGACCGTCGACACCACGAGCGTCGGCCGCGTCAGGCAGAACGCCAGCAGCGCGAGCGTGAGCACGCGCACGCCGGCGAGCGCCGCCCGCGCCCGCGCCGACGCCGTCCCGCCCGCGCGGACGTACGTCGCCGCGGCCGCGACCGCCACGGCCGCCGCCACGGCCGCCAGCGCCAGCACCGGGACCGGCGCCGCGAGCACGAGCCGGCCGTTCGCGAAGACGACCGGGCGGTACTTGAACAGGAACGCGAAGAGCGATTCCGCCATGCGCTCAGTGCGTCATCGAGTAGAGGATCGCGTTCATCCCCATCTGGTACGCGTACGTCGAGAAGCGCGGTGGATAGTCCGGCTGCTCCGCCCACTCCCACGCGTCGCCGAGGTCGGTGTTCCAGTTGATCGCCACCAGGATCCGCCCCGTCTCGTCGATGATCCCGCGGGCGTGCGGCACGTAGCCGTCGCGCTCCGACGTGCGCCGGCAGCACCGCCAGTTGCCGATCGACGGCACCTGGAGCAGCTCCTTCACGTCGTAGGCGGTGTGGAAGATCGGCGCCGTGGTGGGAAGCTCCACGATCGGATACTCCGGGAGCACGCGCCGGATCTGCGCCTCGAAGTTCGCCCACTCGGCCGACCCCCAGAAGTCGTCGACCAGCAGGAACCCGCCCGCCAGCAGGTAGCTCCGCAGCCCCGCCGCTTCCTGCGGCGTCAGGTGCATGTATCCGACCTCGACGGCGTACAGGAACGGGAAGCGCCGAAGCTCCGGGTCGTCCAGTCGAACGGCGTGGTCGGACTCGTACGCGTCCAGGTTCGTCAGCCGCCGCAGCACCACCAGGAACTGACGGTCCGCCTTCGGGTAGTCCGTCGCCCAGGCGCCGCCACGCCACCCGCCCCCCGTGTAGACGGCGCGGGTGAAGTAGAACGCGTGATGCGGGAGGTCGCGCGGTGGACGCGCGCGCGGGAGCGTGCGGTGGGGGTCCGGAGCGTGCCGGGGGCCGGCGGCGGCGAGCACGAGGAGCAGGGGCCAGACGAGCCGCACGGAGGCGCTCCGGGAGAAGGCGGCGGACCGACCTGCGACGAGCGTCGAGGGCACACCTCACCCGGCGGTGCAGCGGTGCGGGTGGCCTCATCGGGGAATACTATCACCCTCCGCAAGAGTTCCACGCCCCCCTCGCCCGCCTCGGCCCGTCCCGCTATCCTTCCGCCGGACGCGACCCCAACCCGGCCCCATC
>JADGGV010000584.1 GCA_019689775.1 Gemmatimonadota bacterium | reverse complement strand
AAGTCCGGCCGTTGCGCCCGCTATTCCACGCCCTCATCTCCCGGCCGCCCCCTTGAGTCCCCGCCATCCCTAAGCTAGATTCACGGGCTCGATTCGCGTACGGTTGGCCGGCGAACGTGTGATGTTCGAAGAACTTTCGGAAAAACTGGACGGCGTCCTCGGCGCCTTCCGCAAGCGGGGCGTGCTGACCGAGCCCATGATCCGCGAGGGGCTGCGGGAGGTTCGCCGTGTGCTGCTGGAGGCCGACGTCAACTACCAGCTCGTCAAGGACTTCCTCGCGAGGGTCGAGGAGAAGGCGGTCGGCGAGCAGGTCCTGAAGTCGGTGCAGCCGGGGCAGCAGATCGTCAAGATCGTCTACGACGAGCTGGTGCGGCTGCTGGGGGAGGTGCAGGCGCCGCTGTCCATCGCGCCGGTGCCGCCGACGGTGGTGATGCTGGTGGGGTTGCAGGGCTCGGGGAAGACGACGACGGCGGCGAAGCTGGCGAAGCGGCTGGCGCGCGAGGGGCGTCAGCCGGTGCTGGGTGCGCTGGACATCTATCGCCCGGCGGCGATCGACCAGCTCGAGGCGCTGGGGAAGCAGGTGAACGTCCCGGTCTTCGCGGAGCGCGGGGAGCGGGACGTGGCGCGGATCGCGGAGCGGGTGGTGGAGCGGGCGCGCTCGGAGCGGAGCCGCGCGGTGGTGCTGGACACGGCGGGTCGCCTTCAGATCGACGCGGAGCTGATGGCGGAGCTCGCGCGGGTCAAGGCGGCGGTGAAGCCGACGGAGATCCTGCTGGTCGTCGACGGGATGATCGGGCAGGAGGCGGTGAAGATCGCGCAGGGCTTCCACGAGGCGCTGGGGCTGACGGGCGTCATCCTGACGAAGATGGATGGCGATGCCCGGGGCGGCGCGGCGCTGTCGGTGCGTGGCGCGACGGGGGTGCCGATCAAGTTCGTGGGGGTGGGGGAGCGGCCGGACGGGCTGGAGGTGTTCGATCCGGCGCGGATGGCGGGGCGGATCCTCCAGCAGGGCGACGTCATCGGGCTGGTGGAGAAGGCGCAGGAGGCCTTCGACCGGGAGGAGGCGGAGCGGCTGTCGCGGAAGGTGGCCAAGGAGGGGAAGTTCGACCTGGAGGACTTCCTGGCCGTGATGCGACAGATCCAGAAGATGGGCCCGCTCGAGGGGTTGCTGAAGATGATCCCCGGGGTGAACAGCGCCATGCTGAAGCAGGCGAACATGGACCCGAAGCGGATGAAGCACATCGAGGCGATCATCCTGTCGATGACGCCGCAGGAGCGGGCGCGGCCGGACATCCTGAACGGCTCGCGGCGGCAGCGGATCGCGCGGGGTTCGGGTCGGCCGGTCTCGGAGATCAACCGGCTGATCGACCAGTTCAAGCAGATGCAGAAGCTGATGAAGTCGATGCGCGGCATGGGCGGCAAGATGCCCCGGCTGCCGCGTTTCCCCGGGCTGCGGTAGGTCCGCGGTCGCGCTCACGAGAACCCGTACGAAGAGCACCATGCCCTTGAGGATCCGACTCCGGCGCGTCGGCCGGAAGAAGCAGCCCAGCTATCGCATCGTCGTCGCCGACGCGGCCGCGCCGCGCGACGGCGCCTACGTCGACATCGTCGGTTTCTACAATCCGCGGACGCAGCCGGCGACGCTCGAGCTGGACCTGGTCAAGGTGGACGGCTGGCTCGGCAAGGGCGCGTCGCTGTCGGCGACGGCCGCCTCGCTCGTGCGCAAGGCGCGGAAGGGCGGCGACGCGAAGGTCCGCTACACGGCGCCGGAGGAGAAGGCGGCGACCGCGGCCGCGCCGGCGGCCGAGGCGGCGGTGCGGGCCGAGCCGGAGAAGCCGGCCGCGCCGGGGAGCCGTGGCAAGGGCGCGGCCGCAGCGGCGGCGGAGCCCGCGGCGGCCGAGTCCGCGCCGGCGCCCGAAGCCGCGGCGTCGCCGGAGCCGGCCGCCGAGGGCGGGCCGGAGGCGGCGGCGGAGGCGGGCTCCGGGGAGACGGCGGCCGAGGCGTAGGCGGTGGCGCCCGGCGGGCCGAGCCAACCGGAGCGGCTGGTCGTCGGGCATGTGACGAAGCCGCACGGCACGAAGGGCGAGGTTTACGTCTGGCTGCTGACGGACCGGGCGGAGGAGGTGTTCGCCCCGGGGCGTGAGCTGCTGTTGGGGGACGAGGAGGGCGACGCGGGCGCGGAGAACGAGGCGCTGCGCGTGGAGGGGGCCCGGGAGTTCAAGCGCGGGCTGCTGGTGAAGTTCGCGGGCGTGGACGACCGGAGCGCCGCCGAGGCGCTGGTGCGGCGCTACCTGCTGGTCCCGCTGGCGGAGCTGGCGCCGCTGGAGGAGGGGGAGGTGTACTACCACCAGCTTCTGGGCGCGGAGGTGGTGACGACGTCGGGAGTGGTGGTCGGGCGGGTCCGCGAGGTCTACGACACCGAGCCCGCGCACCTGCTGGAGGTCGAGGCGGAGGGCGGCAAGCTGCACCTGGTCCCGTTCACGGAGCGGATCGTGCGCCGGGTGGCGGCGGGGCGGGTGGAGATCGAGCCGCCGGAGGGGCTGCTGGAATTGTAAGGGGGAGAGGCGTGGGA
>JADGGV010000583.1 GCA_019689775.1 Gemmatimonadota bacterium | reverse complement strand
CCCGGGGGGCCGGGCCCCGGGAGCCGCCGGGGGGGGGGGGGGGGTGCGGGTGCGCGGGGGGGGGCGGCGGGCCCCCGGCCGCCGCCGACGGAGGCGGCTGATGCCGCTGGTCAATTACTCGACGCGAGAGATCACCTGCAAAATCGTGTACTACGGGCCGGGACGCTCGGGGAAGACCACGAACCTCCAGTTCGTGCACGCGAGCCTGCCGGAGCACCGGAAGGGCGGCATGGTCTCGCTGGCGACGGAGACGGATCGCACGCTCTTCTTCGACTTCCTGCCGCTCGACCTCGGCTCGATGTCGGGCTTCCGCACCCGGCTCCAGCTCTACACCGTGCCGGGGCAGGTGTACTACAACGCGACGCGGCAGCTCGTGCTCCGCGGCGCCGACGGCGTCGTCTTCGTGGCCGACTCGCAGCGCGAGCGGCTGGGCGAGAACGTCGAGAGCCTGCGGAACCTGCGCGAGAACCTGCGTGAGCAGGGCCTGGACATCGGGGGGATTCCGTTGGTGTTGCAGTACAACAAGCAGGACCTGCCGGGGGCGGTCTCCCGCGCCGCCCTCGACGCCGTGCTGAACTTCCGCAGCGTGCCGTCCTTCGGCGCCTCGGCGCTCCGCGGCGACGGCGTCTTCGCGACGCTGCGCGGCATCAGCGGCCTGGTCCTCGCCGCGCTGTCGGGGCGGCTCGGCGCCGGGACGTCCACGGGGGGCGCCCGCCGATGAGGCCGTTCGAGCTCGACGCCCGCCTGACGTTCGACACCTACGTCGTCGGCGCGGGGAACCGGTTGACGTGCGCGGCGGCGCGGCGCATCGCCGAATCGCCCGGCACGTCGTACAACCCGCTGTTCGTCTACAGCGCCTCCGGCCTGGGCAAGACGCACCTGCTCATGGCCGTCGGGCACCATGCGCGCCGGCTGCATCCGCAGCTCGAGATCGTCTACGCCAGCATCGAGCACTTCATCGCGGAGCTGACCGCGGCGATCGAGGCCGGGGAGCGCGACGCGTTCCGCAACCTGGTGCAGGACATCGGCCTGCTGCTGCTCGACGACGTGCAGTTCCTGGCCGGGCACCAGCGCATGCAGGAGGAGCTGATCCGGGTCTGGGACGCGCTCACCGCGCGCGGCGGGCAGGTCGTCCTCGCCAGCGACCGCCCGCCGCCCGAGATGGACCGCCTCGACAGTCGGCTCCTCTCGCGCTTCTCCGGTGGGCTCATCGTCGACATCGGCGCGCCGGACTACGAGACGCGCGTCGCGATCGTGCGGCGCAAGGCGGAGGAGCGCGGCCAGAGCCTCGCCGCCGGCGTCGCCGAGGCGCTCGCCCGCATCCCGTTCGGCAACGTGCGCGAGCTCCAGGGCGCGCTGAACCGCCTGCTCGCGATCCAGGAGCTGGAGGCGCGCACCGTCACGGCCGCGGAGGTCGCGGCCGCCGTCGGCACGGCCACCGGCGGGATCCGTACGCGCCCCGGGGCCGGCTACGCCGAGTTCAGCGGCTTCGTCGAGGCGGTCTCCGGTACGGTCGCCGAGATCGTCGCCGCCTCCGCGGCCGAGCAGTTGCTCGCGGCGGCGATCCTGCGCTGGGAGGGGGAAGGCTTCCGCACCCAGCGCCTCGAGGCCGCGCTCGCCCGCTCGCCCTCGATCGATGAGGCCGAGGCCGCGATCGCCGCGTTCGAGGCCGACGCGAACCGGCTGCGCGAGATCGAGCGCGACATCGCGCGCCTGGAGCCCGGCGCGCCCGAGCTGCAACGCACCGACCTGCTGCGCGATCCCGACCGGCGGCCCGACGCCGAGCGCCTCCTCGAGGAGGTCGCCGAGCGCGCCCGGCCGCTCCCCGCGCCCCCCGCCGAGGCCGGCTTCGACGCGCTCGCGCTCCCGGCCGACCTGCTCGCCGTCCGCGCCGCCCGCGCCGCCGTCGACCAGCCCGGCGCGCGCTACAACCCGTTCTACGTCCACGACCCCGAGGGGCTCAGCAAGTCCGCGCTCCTCGCCGCGCTCGCCGCCGAGCTGCGCCGGCGCTACCCCGAGCGCACCGTGGCCTTCCTCGACGGCGCCGCCTTCGCCGCCGACCTCATCGGCGCCATCGAGCGCAACCGCGTCGACGCGTTCCGGGCGCGCTACCGCCGCGCCGATGCGCTCGTCGTCGACGACGTCGACGCGCTCGCCGGCACCGAGCGCGCCCAGGAGGAGCTGTTCCACCTCTTCGAGGCGCTGCACCGCAAGGGCGCGCAGGTCGCGTTCGGCGCGCGGACCCCGCCGCGCGGCCTGGTCGGCATCGAGGACCGCCTCCGCTCCCGCATCGCGAGCGGGCTCGTCGTCGAGGTCCCCGAGACCGCCGCGCTCCTCGCCGCGGCGACGGCGCCGCCGGCAACGCCCACGGCGCGCGCAGCGCCCCGCGCCGCGCCGGCCGCCGGCGCGCCCGCGCCCGCGATCGCGCCGACGTCGCCGAACGCCGCCGCGCCCGGGACCGCGAACGGCCCCGCGGACGGCCCGGCAGCGGCCGGCCGCCCCGCGTCCCCGAACGGCCGGGCGCCGGCGGCCCCCCCCGCGGCCGCGCACGCCCCCGCGCCGCCCCGCGGCCCCC
>JADGGV010000582.1 GCA_019689775.1 Gemmatimonadota bacterium | reverse complement strand
GGGCGGGGTGTGCAACAACACGGGGTGCATCCCGACGAAGGCGATGCTCGAGGCGGCGATGTACGCGCGCAAGGTCGGGAGCCTGAAGGACTTCGGCGTCGTCGTGGGCGATGTGAAGCTGGACATCGCGCAGGCGGCGAAGCGGGCGAAGCAGGTGGCGGGGCAGGGCGCGAAGGGCGTCGCCTTCCTGTTCAAGAAGAACAAGGTCGAGCACATCGAGGGGTGGGGGCGGCTGGCCGGTGGCAACAAGGTCGAGGTGCAGGCGAAGGACGGGAGCACGCGGACGATCACGGGCAAGTACATCATCCTGGCGACGGGGTCGCGGCCGAAGTCGCTGCCGATCCTGAAGATCGACGAGGACCGGGTGTGGAGCTCGGACTCGGCGGTGTTCCCGTCGGCGGTGCCGGCGTCGCTGGGGATCATCGGCTGCGGCGCGATCGGTATGGAGTTCGCGGACGTGTACAACGCGTTCGGCTCGAAGGTCACGCTGATCGAGGCGCTGGAGCAGGTGCTGCCGCTGGAGGACCGGGAGGTGGCGGCGGTGGTGGAGAAGGCGTACCGGAAGCGCGGGATCGAGACGCTGGTCGGCGCGCGGCTGGAGAAGGCGGAGGTCGGGAAGACCGGCGTGAAGCTGACTGTGAAGGGGAAGGACGGGCAGACGAAGCTGGTCGAGGTCGAGCGGGTGCTGCTGGCGGTGGGCCGGGCGCCGATCATCGACGACCTCGGGCTGGAGAAGGCGGGCGTCGAGACCGAGCGCGGCTTCATCAAGGTGGATGACCGGCTGGCGACGACGGCGCCGAACATCTACGCGATCGGCGACTGCGCACGGCCGCCGCTGCTGGCGCACAAGGCGTCGCACGAGGGGGTCGCGGTCGTGGAGATGCTGGCGGGCGTCGGGCACGGGATGATCGACTACAACAACATCCCGAACGTGACGTACTGCCACCCCGAGGTGGCCTCGGTCGGGTACACGGAGGAGAAGGCGCGGGAGGCGGGGTACGACGTCGAGGTGGGCGTGTTCCCGTACAGCGCGAACGGGCGGGCGCGAACCACGGGCGAGACGGACGGGTTCGTCAAGGTGGTGCGCGACAAGAAGTACGGCGAGCTGCTCGGCGCGCACATGGTGGGCGCCCACGTGAGCGAGATGATCGCGGAGTTCGTCGTGGGACGGCACCTGGAGACGACGGTCGAGGAGATGGACCGGGCGATCCATCCGCACCCGACGCTCTCCGAGGCGATCGGCGAGGCCGCGCTCGCGGCGCTGGGCCGGCCGATCCACATCTGAGCCGGACCGCGCCGCGCCGCGCGGCGGAGGGGGGACGACGATGGCGGCGAGGCAAGGACCGCTGGAATCGTGGTGGGGTAGCGGCGTGGCCGTGGGCGGATACGCCCGCGGCCACGTGCGTCCGCGACCGAAGGGGTGGACCGCGATCGGCATCGGGGTTTCGGCGCTGGGCTATGCCGCCGTGCGCATGCTCCAGGGGGCCGAGCCGTTCGCGACCGCGTTCTACATCTTCGCCTGGTACTCGACGCTGCTGGCGCTGTACGGCGCGCTGGCGCTCGTGGCCGGGCGCTCGCCCAGCCTGCGCCACCCGGCGTCACTGCTCACGATGCTCGGGTGGTCGACCGTCGTCTGGCTCTTCTTCGAGCTGCTGAATTTCCGCGTCCGCAACTGGTACTACATCTTCGTGCCGGCGGACCTCTGGCTGCGCTGGGCGACGACGATCGTTTCCTTCGCCACCGTGCTGCCGGCGGTCTTCGGCGCCGAGGCGCTGCTCGACGGGCTGGGCACGTTCGAGCGCATGCGCTGGCCGCGGCTGCGCGTGACGCCGCGGCTGCTGCGCGGCCTCCAGCTCGCCGGCGCCGGGATGCTCGTGCTGCCGCTCTTCTGGCCGCGCTGGTTCTTCCCGCTGGTCTGGGGGACGACGACGTTCCTGCTCGAGCCGATGGTCTACCGCCGCGACCCGGAGCGCTCGCTGCTCCGCGACCTCGAGCTGGGCCGCCCCGGCCGGCTGCTGCGCATCCTGGTCGGCGGCGCGCTGATCGGCTTCGTCTGGGAGATGTACAACATCGAGGCGCGGGCGAAGTGGATCTACACCGTGCCCGGCTTCGAGGAGCTGAAGCTCTTCGAGATGCCCGTGCTCGGCTTCCTCGGCTTCCCGCCGTTCGCCGTCGACTGCTACGTCATCTGGCAACTGCTCGTGCTCGCCGGCGTCGCCGTGCCGCTGGCGGGGCGCGCGCGGCCGGCGCCGATGCGGCGGCGGATCGGCGTCGCGCTCGCCGCCGTCGTCTTCTCCATCGGCGTGCTGGCCGGGATGGAGCGCCGGACGTTCTCGTCCGTGACCCCGCGCCTCGAGGGGCTGCCGGACGTGCCGGCGGCGCTGCTCCGCGCCGGCGGCTACGACGTCTTCTCGCTCGCCGCCGCGACGCCCGAGGACGTGGCCCGGCGCACGGGCGCGCCGGCGGCGCAGGCGGCGGCGTGGATCGAGACCGCGAAGCTCGCGCGCCTGCGCGGCATCGGCGATGCGAACGCGCGGCTGCTGCGGGCGGTGGGGGTGGCGTCGGTGGCGTATACACATCTACGAA
>JADGGV010000581.1 GCA_019689775.1 Gemmatimonadota bacterium | reverse complement strand
GCGTTCCCCGCGTGCGCGGGGATGACCCGTCCGTCTCCAGCCGCCACTCGTGGAGGAGCGGGCGTTCCCCGCGTGCGCGGGGATGACCCGTGATCGAGGTGACGCCCGAGGAGGCGGCGGAGGCGTTCCCCGTGTGCGCGGGGATGGGCCGGTCCCGAAGACCGCGGCTTGCGCCTCCGGGCCGCGTTCCCGGACGATCCGTCCGGGTGGGGTGGCGACTTTGGCGCGGGGCGGCACGTCGGCGTGAACGCCCGGAAACGGAAACGGGGTCGGACGCGTTCACGTCTTCGCCGGCCGGGACCGCAGGCGCAGACGTTCTCGTGCCGGCGCTCGGCTGACGGCCGGCACAAATCCCGTCCTCCGCTGTAGACGAATCGGTTTCGACGAACCCTCGACCCCGGAAATCACTCCATGAACGACGGATCCAGGCACTCCATCCGCGCCGCGGGCGTTCTCGCGCTGACGGCGGCGGGGATGTTGGTGGTGGCGCCGGTGAGCGCGCAGCAGGCGCCGGCGCAGGCGGCGGAGGCGCGGCGGGCGGCGCCGGTCCGTGCGCTGGGCGTGGACACGACCGGCTTCGACCGGCGCGTGCGGCCGCAGGACGACTTCGAGCGTTTCGTGAACGGTCGTTGGGCGGAGCGGACGCCGATTCCGCCGGACCGCTCGAGCTGGGGCTCGTTCAACGAGCTGGAGGCGGCGAGCGAGGCGGCGTTGCGCGAGATCGTGGAGGAGGCGGCGCGGGCGGGTGCGGCGCCGGGGACGGAGCTACAGAAGATCGGCGACCTGTATGCGAGCTTCATGGACACGGCGACGATCGAGTCGCTGGGGCTGAAGCCGCTGGAGGGGGAGCTGGCGCGGGTGGCGGCGCTGAAGACGGCGGCGGAGCTTCCGGGCGCGCTGGCGCATCTGGCGCGGCTGGGGGTGGTCGGCCCGTTCGTCGCGATCGTGGGACCGGACCAGAAGGACTCGCGCACGAACATCGTCCTGCTGAGCCAGGCCGGGCTGGGGATGCCGGACCGGGACTACTACCTGCGGCCGGAGCCGAAGCTGGAGGCGACGCGGAAGGCGTACGCGACGTACGTCGACCGGCTGCTGGAGCTGGCCGGGGCGGCGGATCCCGCGGGTGCGGCGCAGCGCATCGTCGCCCTCGAGACGATGCTGGCGGAGAAGCAGTGGCCGCGGGCGAAGAACCGGGACCGGGATGCGACCTACAACAAGATGCCGGTGGTGCGGCTGGCGGAGCTGGCGCCGTCGTTCGACTGGGCGGCGTACCTGAAGGCGGCCGGTCTGGGCGGGGCGACGGAGGTCGTGGTGCGGCAGCCGGACTACATCCAGGCGCTGGACGGGGTGTTTTCGGCGACGCCGCTCTCGACGTGGAAGGAGTATCTGACGTACCGGCTACTCAGCGCGTACGCGGACGACCTGCCGAGCGCGTTCGTGCGGGCGAACTACGAGTTTCGCGGTCGGACGCTGGCGGGGCTCCAGGAGATGCGGCCGCGCTGGAAGCGGGGCGTGGACCTGGTGGAGGACGCGCTTGGTGAGGCCGTCGGCAAGCTGTACGTCGAGCGACACTTCAAGCCCGAGGCGAAGGCGCGGATGGACGCGCTGGTGAAGAACCTGCTCGCGGCGTTCCGGGTCGGGATCGACTCGCTGGAGTGGATGAGCCCGGCGACGAAGGCGCAGGCGCGGGAGAAGCTGGCGAAGTTCACGGTCAAGATCGGCTACCCGGACCGGTGGCGTGGCTACTCCGCGCTGGAGATCCGGCGGGGCGACCTGGTCGGCAACGTCATGCGCGCGAACGCGTTCGAGTACGACGACATGGTCGCCCGGCTCGGCAAGCCGGTGGACCGCTCGCGCTGGGGGATGACGCCGCAGACGGTCAACGCGTACTACAACGCGGTGAACAACGAGATCGTCTTTCCGGCGGCGATCCTCCAGCCGCCGTTCTTCGACGTGGATGCGGACGACGCGACGAACTACGGCGCGATCGGCGCGGTGATCGGCCACGAGATCAGCCACGGCTTCGACGACCAGGGTCGCAAGTCGGACGGCGACGGCAACCTGCGCGACTGGTGGACGCCGGCGGACGCGAGGGCGTTCGAGGCGCGGGCGACGAAGCTCGCGGAGCAATACTCGTCGTACGTGCCGATCGACACGCTGCACATCAACGGTTGGCTGACGCTGGGCGAGAACATCGGCGACCTGAGCGGGCTGGCCGTCGCGTACCGGGCGTGGCGGATGTCGCTAGGCGGGAAGGAGCCGCCGGTCATCGGCGGCTTCACCGGCGACCAGCGCTTCTTCCTCGGCTGGGCGCAGGTGTGGCGCACGAAGATGCGCGACGAGGCGCTGCGCAACCAACTGCTCACGAACCCGCACTCGCCGGGGATGTACCGCGCGTTCGTGCCGCTCACGAACCTGGACGCGTTTTACAAGGCGTTCGACGTGAAGCCGGGCGACAAGATGTACCGGCCGCCGGAGGATCGGGTGAAGATCTGGTAGGCGGTCCGCCGGCCGGGGGTGGAGGCGCCGCGGGCCCCCCGGGGGGCGCCCGCCCCCCCCCCGCGGGTGGGGGGGCGGGGCGCGCGGGTGG
>JADGGV010000038.1 GCA_019689775.1 Gemmatimonadota bacterium | reverse complement strand
CCACCAACCCCAGCGCGACCCCCATCCGGTGCACGGCCTGGATCTCGTCCGTGAGCCGATGCACCACCGCCGGCGAGATGCCGAACCCCTGCTCCCCCGCCAGCGCCTCGCCGCTCAGCTTCAGCAATACCCGACGATACTTCAGTTCGCCGTTCTCCCTCAAAAGCTCTCCTCGTCTCGGGGCGCCGCGCGCCCGGTCCCCACCAAGCGACGCCGCGCTGCCGCGCCTACTCGCCCAGCGCGTACCGCGTGAAGCGACGCACCACGATCCGCTCCCCGGTCTTCGCGGAAACCTCCGTGATCCGCTCGCCCACCGTCTGCTTGTGGTTCGGGTCCTTCACGAAGACCTGGTCCACCAGCGCGTTCTCCTGGAAGAACCGCTTCAGCTTCCCCTCCACGATCTTCGCGCGGATGTTCTCCGGCTTCCCCTCGTTCTTCACCTGCTCCTCGTAGATCGCCCGCTCCCGCTCCACAATCTCCTGCGGGATCCCCTCCGCCGTCACCGCCAGCGGATTCGCGGCCGCAATGTGCATCGCGATGTCCCGCACGAGCTGCTGGAAGTCCTCCGTGCGCGCCACGAAGTCCGTCTCGCAGTTCACCTCCACCAGGACGCCGATCTTCCCCCCCATGTGCACGTAGCTGCCGACGGCGCCCTCGCGCGTCTCCTTCCCCGCCCGCTTCGCCGCCTTCGCCGCGCCCTTCGCCCGGAGGATGTCGATCGCCGCCTCCAGGTTCCCCTGCGCCTCCTCCAGCGCCTTCTTGCACTCCATCATCCCCGCGCCGGTCCGGTCGCGGAGCTCCTTCACCTCGCTCGCCGTAATCGCCATGTCTATCGTCCCTCCCTGAATGGTCACTCCCCTCGTCCCTGTCGGGCCGCACGGACGCCGGGCCGCCGGTCGCGCGCGCTGGCGGGCCGCGCTCGCAAAAAAGCGCCGCAGGGCTGCAGGGCTGCAGCGCTGCAGCGCTTTCCCGGCGCTGAGCGGCTCCGTTCCTGCGGCGCCTACGCCTCCTCCGCCTCGGCCTCCCCGTCCTCGCCCGGCCGGACGTTCAGGTTCGCGATCGCCTCCGGCCGCGGCCGCCGCTTCCGGCGCGGGCGACGACGGCGAGCGCGATCCTCCCCCGCCGCCTCCTGCATCGTCCCCGTCTCCGTCGAGTACGTCACCACCTCCACCTCCTCCGCCCGCCGCCGCGCCTCCGGCGGCAGCTCACGCCGAGCCTGCTCGATCGCGTCCGCGATCGCGCCGGTGATCACCGACACCGAGCGGATCGCATCGTCGTTCCCCGGGATCGGGTAGTCGATCACGTCCGGATCGGCGTTCGTATCCGCGATCGCGATCACCGGGATCCCCAGGTGGTTCGCCTCCTTGACCGCGATCGCCTCCTTCTTCGCGTCCACCACGAAGAGCGCACCCGGCAGCCGCGCCATGTCCTTCACGCCCGCCAGGTACTTGTTCAGCTTGTCACGCTCCCGCTGGAGCATGAGCTGCTCCTTCTTCGTGTAGAACTCGTAGGCGCCCTCCTCGATCCCGCGCTCGAGGTCCTTCAGCCGACGAATCTGCTTCTTGATCGTCGCGAAGTTCGTCAGCATCCCGCCCAGCCAGCGCTCCGTCACATAGAAGCCGCCGCAGCGCGTCGCCTCCATCTCCACGACGCCACGGAGCTGCCGCTTCGTGCACACGAAGAGGATCCGCTCCCCCTCCAGCGTGACCTCGCGCGCCACCCGCGCAGCCTCCTGGAGCGCCGCCAGCGACTTCTTCAGGTCGATGATGTGGATGCCGTTGCGCTCCGCGAAGATGAACTTCCGCATCTTCGGGTTCCAACGGCTGCTCTGGTGTCCGAAATGAACACCGGCCTCGAGGAGCTGCTTGAGCTGGGTCTCGACCATTCCGTTCCCACGGGAGTTGGGTTTCGCCTCCACCGCCTTCATCCGCCCGGCCGACCCACCAGGGGACCCGGGCCGCGCGTCCAGCGGTGTGTGGATTTGCCGGGAGCCGCCCGGCGCCGACACACGAGCGCGGCAGACCGCCTCGATCACCACCGCCGGAGCCGAGCCGCAGGCCCGGCTCCGGGGCGACACCGAAGCGCGATCCGCCGCTGCCGTTCGATTAGCGCTTCGAGAACTGGAACCGCTTGCGGGCGCCCGGACGACCCGGCTTCTTCCGCTCGACCTCGCGCGGGTCCCGCGTGAGCATCCCCCGCTCCCGCAGCGTCGCGCGCAGATCCGGGTCCACCTGGAGCAGGGCCCGCGCGAGCCCGAGCCGGATCGCGCCGGCCTGACCCGTCAGCCCCCCACCGTCCACGTTGCACAGCACGTCGAACCGCCCCTGCTGCTGCGTCGCAACCAGCGGCTCCTGCACATGCTGCTGCGACGACAGGCGCGGAAAGTAGTCGTTCAGGGCGCGCCCGTTCACCAGGAACTTCCCGGTTCCCGGCCGCAGCCAGACCCGCGCAACGCTGGTCTTGCGACGGCCGAGGCCATGGTACTGCTGCACCGTGTCGGCCATTCTCAGATCTCCAGGGGCTGGGGCTGCTGCGCCGCGTGCGGGTGCTCGGCGCCCGCGTAGATCTTCAGCTTCTTCCGCATCAGCCGGCCCAGGTTGTTCTTCGGCAGCATCCCCTTCACCGCGAGCTCGACGACCCGCTCCGGGTGCTCCTCGAACATCCGCCGGAAGGGAATGTGCTTCTCGTGCCCCATGTAGCCGGTGTGACGGAAGTACGTCTTCGTCTCCGCCTTGTTGCCGGTCAACCGCACCTTCCCCGCGTTGACCACGATGACGTAGTCCCCGGTGTCGAGGTGCGGCGTGAAGATGGGCTTGTGCTTCCCCCGCAGGAGCTTCGCCACCTCGCTGGCGAGCCTGCCGAGCACCTTGTCCTCCGCGTCGACCAGCCACCAGCGGCGCTGGATGTCGGCGGGCTTGGGCGTGTAGGTCTTCATGCGTCCCTGGTCGTGGAAGCCGCTAAAGCGGAACAGCTTTGAAGGATACCAGAACCGGCGGAACGTGTCAAGCCACGACCTCGCCGCGCTGTTTCATAATGGCGGCGCGACCGGAGCGGGTGAAGTGGACGTATGCACCCGCCGGCGTGGCGCGGCCGGCGCCCGGCCGACCGCTCATCTCCGGCGTCGGCGGCGGAGCGGGATCCTGAGGACGAGCGCTCCGGCGACGGCCATCGCCGTGGCCGCGAGGGCGCCGGTCACGCCGAGGAGGCCGCGCGCCCGGGCGCCACGCTCCGCGCCGGCGGAGCGGGGGCCCGCCGCGCCAGCGGCGGGGGTGCCGTTCGTCGCCGCGTCCAGCGCGGCGAGGTAGGTGCGGTAGGGGGTCGGGTAGACGGCGACGTGGAAATGGGGCGGTCGTCGCTCGCGGGTCACGTCGATCACGCCCCGGGCCTCGAGCGCGAGCAGGCGCTTCTCGAGCCAGATGCGGCAGGCGGGGAGCGGCGGGATGTGCATGTCCACCGCCATCCCGGCCGGGTGGACGGAAAGGGGCGAGGCGTTGCGCGGCTGGCGCGAGAGCGGCCGGACGAGGCTCGTCACCACGAGCGGGGTGTCGCACGCCTCGTGGTAGTCGTGCGCCAACCGCTCCACGAATTCGCGCACCACGGGTCGGGCGTAGGCGTAGGAGACGCCCTTGAACGCAAGCTCCTGGCTCGGTCGAACCTCCACGAGCTCGTTGCGACCGATCAGCTCGTGGATCTGCTGCTCGTCGCGAGCGAACGCGTAGTTGTTCTCCTGCGCCGCCTGGTTTTGCCGGACCATGGAGTCGTGGGAGCCGCGGAGATCCGGGCCGAGGCGGGCGGCCACGGGAACCGCCACCGCCGCGATCGCTGTGGCGAGGAGCACCCACCGGTGAGCGCGCACTATCGAATTGCCTCCATCCACGTTCGCCATCACGGGATCCGTGCGCTACGAGTCCCTGCGGGCGCACGCCGCGCTACCCTTCGGTCCGGTGCAGGATACGGGCCGCAGGCCCGGGCGCGGCGGGCGGACGAAATGGCGGTGTGGTGGGCACTTGCGGCGTTTTTCGGCCCCGTTCGACGGCACACGGTTGCCGGCGGGGAGCCGGGCGCGACGCCGTTCGGGGAAACGGGCGCGACCCGGGCGACGGGGGACGACCGATCGGTCGCCTGTCGGTGGAATCCGGCGAGGGGGCGAGCGCACCGGCGGCTCGCCGGGTCGTCCCCACGGCCGGCCGGCCCAAGCTGGCGCGATGACGTCGGCGCGCTGGCGTCAGCTCGTCGGCATCAGCTCACCGGCGTCGCCGCCGGCGTCAGCTCAGGAATGTCTCGAGGAAGCGGGCACGCGAGGCGTGGCGCAGGCGCACGAGCGCCTTCTCCTTGATCTGGCGGACCCGCTCGCGGGTGATTCCGAGGAGCGACCCGATCTCTTCCAGGGTCATGGGGTCGGAGCCATCGAGGCCGAAGTAGAGCCGGAGCACCTTGGCCTCACGCTCCTTGAGGGTGGAAAGCGCCTCCTCGATGGTCATGGAGAGCGCGCGGTCGTACGTCTCGTCGTCCGGACCGGCCGAGAACTGGTCGGCGAGATAATCGAGGAGACGATTGTCCTCGCCGGGCGAGAGCGGCGCGTCGAGCGATAGGTGCGACTGCGAGATGGCCAGCGTGCGCTCGACTTCCTCGTGGGAGAGGTCGAGCTCGCCGGCGATCTCCTCGACGGTCGGCTCGCGGCCGAGCTCCTGGAGCAGGCTCGACGTCCGCTTGCCGATCCGGTGCAGTGCGCCCGCGCGGTTGAGCGGCACGCGCACGATCCGACTCTGCTCCGCCAAGGCCTGGAGGATGGCCTGCCGGATCCACCAGACGGCGTAGGAGATGAACTTGATCCCTTTGGTCTCGTCGAATTTGTGCGCCGCGCGGATGAGGCCGAGGTTGCCCTCATTGATGAGGTCGCCGAGCGCGACGCCCTGATTCTGATACTTCTTCGCGACGGAGACGACGAACCGGAGATTCGAGCGGACGAGCTTGTCGAGGGCCTCCTCGTCCCCGGCGCGGATGCGGCGCGCGAGTTCAACCTCCTCCTCCCGGGAGAGCAACGGGTAGTTGCTGATCTCCTTGAGGTACTGGTCGAGCGAGCTTTCCTCGAACGTGCCCTTCTGGAGTTTCGTGAAGCTCATGGCGGCGCTCCGCGGAGGCGACGGAGTGGGACGGATCGAGCTGCGCGGCTCAGGATCTATGCGGGGACGCCCGGCGTGGGGCGCCTCGACTCAAGGTTGGACGGGTGTGATCGGCCCGAGGTCAGTGCACGGTGTTACCGATCCGCCACCAGCGGATGTCGGTCAGCCATGGGAACGGCTGCATCGCGCTCGGATCGAACGAGTAGTAGATGAACATCGGCTGCCCACGCACGCTGCTGCGGTCGGCCATGCACCAGTAGCGGGAGTCCTCGGAATCGTCGCGGTTGTCGCCGAGGAAGAAATACTTCCCCGGCGGCACGACGAGCGGACCCCAGTTGTCGCGCGTCGGCCGGTATGTCTTAGGATCGACCCCCGGCGCCAGGTAGTTGAGCTGGCACATCATGCTCGGCACGAACATGTCGTTGTCGGGGTCGGTCGCGATGACATACGGCTCGGAGACCTGCTTCCCGTTCCGGAACAGCACCTTGTGGCGCATCTCGAGCGTATCGCCGGGCAGGCCGACGAGCCGCTTCACGTAGTTCTTGTCCGGTTCGTGGGGAGGTGTGAAAACGACGATGTCTCCGCGCCTCGGCTCGCTGAAGGCCGGGATCCGGATGTGGGTTCCCGGCACCTCGGCGCCGTAGACCGCCTTGTTCACGAGGAGGAAATCGCCGACCAGGAGCGTGCGCTCCATGCTGCCGGTCGGGATCCGGAACGCTTCGACGAGGAATGTGCGGATGACGACGAAGAGCAGAAAGGCGATCAGGATGGATTTCGTCCACTCCCACGCCCATCGGGCCACCGACGCCGCCCCCTGCGGCTGACCGGACGCTCGGTCCGCTCCCTCGATCACCTGGTCGCTGCCCGACCGGTGAGATCCGGTGTTCAAGGCCACTTCGGGAATCCTACCGAGTGAGGACTTCCATGTCAAACCCGCGCGGGCCGCCGCTGCGCGCCGGTCGAGGAGAGTGCCGCTGCGCTCTGCTACCCAGCGCTTGGGAGCACGTTCCGGTCGAAGAGTCCGGGCGCGTCAAGCGGGTTTTCGTGAGGACGCTCGAAGCAGTACATCTCAGCATAACTCGTCATCCGCCTCGGCGCCAGTCCCCGGCGCTCCGCGGCGCGGCCGACGGTGGCGCGGCCCCGCCGAGCCGGGGGGGGCCGGGGGGGCGGGGGGGCGACCCCGGGGCCGCCGCCGCGCCGTCGTTGCTCAGCCCTGCGCGGCGCCGTAGGTGTCGATCTGGGCGCGCTGGAGCTTCCCGGAGTAGTCGATGTAGGCGACCTTCGTCTCCGAGTAGAAGTCGTAGACCTCCCAACCGCCCTCGCGGTGACCGTTGCCGGTCTGCTTGACGCCGCCGAACGGGAGGTGCGCTTCGGCCCCGATCGTCGGCGCATTGACGTAGGTGATGCCGTTGTCCAGCTCGTTGATCGCGCGGAAGGCGGCGCGCACGTCCTTCGTGTAGATCGAGCTCGAGAGGCCGTAGGCGACCTCGTTGTTGATCCGGATCGCCTCGTCGAGGTCCTTGAAGCGGATGACGCTGAGGACCGGGCCGAAGACCTCTTCGCAGGCGAGCCGGCTGCCGGGGCGGACGCCATCCAGAATGGTGGGCTGGAAGAAGTAGCCCCGGTCGAGGGCGCCGCCGGTGGCGCGCGCGCCGCCGCAGAGGATCTCGTCGCCTTCCTGGCGTGCGACCTCGATGTAACCGGTCACCTTCTCGAGCGCGGCCTCGTTGATGAGCGGCCCGACGTCAGTGTCAGGGTCGAGGCCGTTGCCGAGGCGCAGCTCGCGGGTGCGCGCCAGGAGGCGGTCGAGGAACTGGTCGTGGATGTCCTCGTGCAGCAGGAGCCGGCTGGTCGCGGTGCAGCGCTGGCCAGTGGTGCCGAAGGCGCCCCAGAGCACGCCGTCGAGCGCGAGGTCGAGGTCCGCGTCGGGGAGGACGATCTGGGCGTTCTTGCCGCCCATCTCGAGCGAGAGGCGCTTGTGCATGCGGCCGCACGTCTCGCCGACGCGCGAGCCGGTCGCGGTCGAGCCGGTGAAGGAGATGAGCGGGATCTCGGGGTGCTCGACGATGGCGGCGCCGATGTCCTCCCCGCGCCCGTGCAGGAGCTGAATGACGTCCGGCGGCAGGCCGGCCTCGAGCAGGATCTCGACGAACACCGTGGCCGTGTGCGGCACATCCTCGGCCGGCTTGAAGATGACGGCGTTCCCGCAGAGGAGCGCCGGGAAGATCTTCCAGGTCGGGATGGCCAGCGGGAAGTTGAACGGCGTGATGATGCCGGCGATCCCGATCGGGCGGCGGTAGCTCATCGCCCACTTGTCGCGAAGCTCGCTCGGGACGGTATGGCCGAACAGGCGGCGGCCCTCGGACGCCGCGTAGTACGCGGTGTCGATCCCCTCCTGCACGTCGCCGCGGGTCTCCTGTAGCGGCTTGCCCATCTCGCGGGTCATGAGCCGCGCGATCTCGTCCTTGCGGGCCACCAGCAGGTCGCCGGCGCGGCGGATCACATCGCCGCGGGCGGGCGCCGGCGTGCGGCGCCAGCGCTCGAAGCCCTGCTTCGCGGATGCGACGGCGCGCTCCAGGTCGGCCCGCCCGGAGAGCGGGAAGAGGCCGATCAGGTCGTCGGTGTCGGCCGGGTTGCGGTTCTCGAAGTAGTCGCCGCCCGCGGGCGCAACCCACTCGCCGGCGATGAAGTTCTGGAAATGCTTCGCCATGACTCAGCCTCCGACCGGAGCGCGCGGGCGCCCCATGAATGACGTGGGTGACAGGGGATTCTGGCGAGCTACGGGCAGCCCGGCAACCCGCCTCGCCTCAGTGGCGCAACGCGATCGCCATGAACCCGGCGACGGCGAACGCGAGGAGCGCGCTGTAGAACAACCACATGCGGCGGAACGGCAGGACCGGGTTCTGGCGCCGGGCGATGAACGCCAGCGCCGCGCCTCCGCCGATGGACGCGGCCAGCCAGAGCACCACCGCCGCGGCATAGACGGCGAGGACGCCGTCCACCGCGCTCAGTCCTCCCGCATCAGGTTGTACCGTTCGATCTTCTTGTAGAGGTTCGAACGGGGCATGTCGATCGCGCGGGCGGTCTCACTGACGTTCCAGTCGTGCTCGCGCAGCTTGGACAGGATGAACGCCCGCTCCGCCCGCTCCTTGAAGTCCGCGAACGTGGTCGCGCCGAGCAGGTCCCCGGCGACGGCGGGCGCCGCATGGCCGCCGGCGACGAGGCGCTCGACCTCCGCCGCGGTGATCTCGTTGCCGCGCGCAAGGATCAGGAGGCGTTCGACCGTGTTGCGCAGCTCGCGGACGTTCCCCGGCCACTCCATGCGACTGAGACGGTCGAGGGCGTCGTCGCGGAACGTGCGCGGCGGCAGCCGCTGCTCCTGAACGGCCTTCTCCACGAAGTGGCGCACCAGCATCGGGATGTCCTCGCGGCGCTCGCGAAGCGGCGGCACGTGGATCGGGACGACGTTGAGCCGGAAGAAGAGGTCCTCGCGGAAGCGCCCGGCCGCGATCTCCTTCTCCAGGTCCTTGTTCGTGGCGGCGATGACGCGGACGTCGACGCGCACCGGGCGTTCGCCGCCGACGCGGGTGACGACGCCCTCTTGGAGCGCGCGCAGCACCTTCGCCTGAGCCGCCAGGCTCATGTCACCGATCTCGTCGAGGAAGAGCGTGCCCTGGTCGGCCTGCTCGAACTTCCCTGCCCGGTCCGTATGCGCGCCGGTGAACGACCCCTTCATGTGGCCGAACAGCTCCGACTCGATCAGCTCGGCCGGGATCGCGGCGCAGTTGACCTCGACGAAGCGCATCTCGGCGCGCGACGACAGGCGGTGCACGGCCCGGGCGACGAGCTCCTTGCCGGTCCCGTTCTCGCCGGTGATCAGCACGCGCGCATCGGTCGGCCCGACCTTCTCGATCCGATCGAGCAGGGCGCGGATCGCGAAGCTGTTGCCGACGATCTCGTAGCGGCTCTCGACCTCGCCGCGGAGGCGCGCGTTCTCCTCGACGAGCCCGCGCTGCTGGAGCGCGTTCCGGATCGTGAGCAGCAGCCGGTCGGTGTCGAGCGGCTTCTCCAGGAAGTCGAACGCCCCACGCCTCGTCGCCTCGACCGCCGTCTCGATCGTGCCGTGGCCGCTGATCATGACGACGACGGCCCCCGGGTCCTCGGCGCGCAGCCGGTCGAGGACCTCGAGCCCGTCCATCCGGGCCATCTTCACGTCCAGGAAGGTGAGCTCGGGGCGGAACTCGGAGTAGATGGCGAACGCCTCGCCGCCGCTCGCGGCCGTGCGGACCTCGTGCCCCTCGTACTCGAGGACCTGCTGGAGGATCCGGCGGATCCCCTCCTCGTCGTCGACGACCAGGATCCGTCCCATGGCTCAGCGTGCCCGAGTGGGCGCGGGCGCGCTCCCGCGTGCGAGGAGGATGAGGGAGTCGCCCCGAACGTAGGCGCCGGAGACGCCCCGCGGCAGCGGGAGCGGGAGCGCATCGGGCGGCAGGTCGGCTGCCCCCGATCGCTTCACGCGCCGGAGCATCTCGGTGACCAGGCGGCGCGGCAGCGGGATCTTGGCCGCCGTCACCTGGTCGACCGCGAGCGCGGCGCGCTCGCCCTCCAGCGGGATGACCTGGCCGGTCACGGTGATGTCCGTGGTATCGGGGAGCAGCCCCATGACCTCGCCGACCCCCGGGACGCGCGGGAGCTTGTCCGTCGGAATCCGGCCCTTCAGATGGATGCGGTCGCCGTCGAGCTCGACGCGCGCCGAATCGAGGTAGCGTGGCACCATTCCCTTGAATCGCGTCTTCAGCAGCGCCTGGAGCTCGGCCTCGGACAGCGCGACGCGGGCGGGCGGCGGTCCGTCGGCCAGCGAGGCCACCTTCCGCTCGGCCACGGCCGCGACTTCCTCGGGCGAGGCGACGGCCGTCGGCGGCTCCTCCCCACGGAAGCGGCGCCATTCCTCCGCGATCCGGTCCCGATAGAGGTAGATCCCCGCGCCGACGGCCACGAGGAGGATCAACAGCACCACGTTCCGAAAGCACCCCAGGAGTAGCATCGATCCCCGCCTTTCCCGTCGCGGAACGTCGTCAGTCCCCGAGGCGCAGCGCCGCGATCCGCTCGTAGCGCGCACCCGCCGGGGAGAGCCGACTGCGCATGACGTCGACGGTGCGTGCCTCGATGGCGCCGGAATAATCGACGAGGCTGGCGAGCTCCCGCAACGGACGCAACTCGTGGGCGCGCGCGCCGGGCCGCGTCCGGCCGAGCGTGAGGTGAGCCGAGTACGGCCGCTCCTCCCGCGCGAAGCCTTCGCGCGCGAACTCCTCCTCCAGCCGCGCCTGGAGGCGGCCGAGCTCCGGCGGAGCCTGCACCCCCATCCATACAACGCGAGGGCGCTGGAGATCCGGGAATGCGCCGATCCCGCCGAGCCCGACGTGGAACGGCGGGATCGAGGCGGCGACCCGTCGAACCACATCCTCGACGACGCCCACGGCCCGGTCCGGCACCTCGCCCAGGAACTTCAGCGTGAGGTGCAGCGACTCCGCGTCCACCCAACGCACCGGCAAGCCGGACTCCCGCAACCGGGCGGCGGCCTCGGCGACGCGCCGCCGTTCGGCCGCATCGAGGGTGAGCGCGACGAACAGCCTCATCGGGGCGGCGCCAGGTCGATCGTCACGAAGCGGAAGCCGAGCGCCTTGATCTCGGGCGCGAGCTCGGCGAGCCGCACGAGCGCCGCGGGCTCCGCCTCGACGACGGCGATCTCGCGCTGGTGACCGGCGACGCTGACGCGGACGCCCGGCAACCCTTCGCGTCCGAGGAGGTTCTCCGCCGCGACCGCCCGCGCATCCGCGGGCACGCCCGCGCTCATCGCGCCGCCCCGAGCTGAACCAGGCCCAGGCCTTCGTTCAGCGCGCCGCGCCGGTATCCCTCGACGTCTAGCAGCACGCGCTGGAAGCCGAGGGCGAGGAGCGGACCGACGATCTCCCCGGCGATGGTCGTCAAGCGCGACATCTCGCCGGGAGCGACCTCGATGCGGGCCACGTCCCCGTGGTGGCGGACCCGGAACTCCCGAATTCCGTGCCGCCGCAGCAACTCCTCCGCGGTCTCGACCTGCCGTAGCCGCTCGGGCGTGACGGCCAGGCCGTACGGCAGCCGACTCGAGAGGCACGGCGCGGCCGGCTGGTCCCATGTCGGCAGACCGCGGCGCCGGGATTCGGCCCGGATCTCCGCCTTCGTCAGCCCGGCCTCGAGCAGCGGCGAGCGGACGCCGTGCTCCGCGGCCGCGCGCAGCCCCGGGCGATAATCGCGTGCGTCGTCCGCGTTGGAGCCGTCGAGAACGGCCGCGTACCCCCGCTCCGCCGCGATCGCCGAGAGCCGCGACCACAGCTCGGTCTTGCAGAAGTAGCAGCGGTTCGGCCGGTTGGCGGCGTAATCCGGATCGGAGACCTCGTCGGTCTGGATCTCCAGATGCGGCAGGCCGAGCTGGCGCGCGCACGCGACGGCGACGTCCCACTGAACGGCGGGGTAGGACGCGCTGCGGCCGGTCACCGCGAGGACGGCGTCGGGTCCGAGCACGTCGAGCGCGACGGCGGCGAGGTAGACGGAATCGACGCCGCCGGAGTAGCCGATCACGACCGACCCAAGCTCGCGGAGGAGTGCCGCGAGCGCCTCCAGCTTCTTCGCGGTGCCGGCGGGCGCCGCGACCGCATCCTTCTCGTGCATCATGACTCCCGAACCCTCCCAGGCTTGAGGGGGGCGAAAGCTACGTGGGGGCGTCGGCGCCAACAAGCCGCCACTCAGCCGACCGGCTCGTCCGCCGCGCCATCCCGGGGCGCCTCGGTCGCGGGCGGCACGCCCCGATCGCGGAGGAGCGAGATGCCGAGCAGCACCGCGCCGACCGTGATGGCCATGTCCGCCACGTTGAAGATCGGCCACTTCGTGAAGCCGAGGTCGATCGGGCCGATGAAGTCGACGACGCCGCGGTCCCATCGCACCCGGTCGATCAGGTTCCCGAGCGCGCCGGCGAGCACGAGCGCGATCGAGAAGAGGCGGGCGCGATCGTCCGCGCGCGTGGCGCGGTACAGCGGCAGCAGCGCCGCGAGGGCCGCGATGGACAGGGCCAGGAACACCCAGCGGGAGGCGTCGCCGACGCTGATCGAGAACGCGGCGCCGCGGTTGAACGCCAGCGTGAGGGGGACGAACCCGCCGAGCAGCTCCATCGGCCGGCCGTCGCCGAGCGCGTCGAGCGCCCACCGCTTGGACGCGAGGTCCGCGGCCACCACGACGGCCAGCGTGACGAGGAGGATGGGCAACTTCCCGCCGCGCGTCACATTCCCGTGCATACGTGATCCCAGTCCGTCCAGGGCGTCAGCGGCCTTCCCGGAGACCGTCGGCGCGCGAGATACAGGCCGGCTCGAGTCGACGAGCGACCGGCGGCAGCCCGGCCGCCCCGTGTCCCGGACCCTGCTGCAACCGCCAGACCGCTGCGGGAGTGGCCGGGACGAGGCCGCCCTCCATTCCTGCGAAGCCCTCCCCGAGGCACGGCCGGCGCCCGCCGCCGAACGGGACGTGCGTGAGGCGCCGACGGTCCGCCTCCCGCTCCGGCGACCAGCATCCCGGACCGGACCGGGGCGCGCCCGGTCCGGTGCGGGCGGCGCCGTTCACGACCAAGCGTGTCGGGAGGACGATCCCGCCGCACGGGCCCGCGGCGCCCTCCCCGTGCGAATGCCGTCATGAACGCGAGCCGGTCGCGACAGCGGGCCCGCGGCCAGGGGCCGCACCGGAGTCCGTGCCTCGCTGCTACCCCCCATGCCGCAGCAGGCTCCCGGGAAGCGCGCCTAGACCGCCGAGGGCATGAGTCGCAGACGATCGAGCGACCGGTACTGGATCGCCTCGGCGACGTGCACCGCTGCGATGCGGTCGACGCCCTGGAGGTCGGCGATGGTGCGGGCGAGGCGCAGGACGCGATGGTACGCCCGGGCCGAGAGGCCGAGACGCTGCATGGCCGCACGGAGCAGCGCCTCGCCGGCCTCGTCCAGGCGGCACCACTCCCGGATGTCGCGCGGAGCCATGTGGGCATTCGCGAACAGCCCGGCTCGCCCCGCGAAGCGGGCGAGCTGGCGCGCCCGCGCGGCGACCACGCGCTCCCGCACGCGCTCGCTGCTCTCGCCGCGCGCCGCGGACCCGAGTTGCCGCGGCGTGACCGGCGGCACCTCGACGTGCAGGTCGATCCGGTCGAGCAGTGGGCCCGAGACACGCCCCAGATAACGCTCCACCATCCCCCGGTGGCAAGTGCAACGGGCATCCCCCGACCCGTGGAACCCGCACGGGCAAGGATTCATCGCGGCGACGAGCATGAAGCGCGCGGGATAGACGACCGCCATGCGCGCGCGGCCGATGTGCACGGTCCCATCCTCCAACGGCTGCCGCAGCGCCTCGAGCACGACACGCCGGAACTCCGGCAGCTCGTCCAGGAAGAGGACGCCGTGATGCGCCAGCGACGCCTCGCCCGGCCGCGGCACGCTCCCGCCGCCGACGAGCCCCACGTCCGAGATCGTGTGGTGCGGCGCGCGGAACGGTCGACTCCGGACGAGCGCCTCCCCCGGCCGCAGGCGGCCCGCGACCGAATGCACCTTCGTCACCTCGAGGGCCTCGGCACGGGTGAGCGGCGGGAGGATCCCCGCGATGCGCCGCGCGAGCATCGATTTGCCGGATCCGGGCGGTCCAAGGAACAGGAGATTGTGGGCGCCGGCCGCGGCCACCTCCACGGCCCGCTTCGCGTGCTCCTGGCCCTGGACGTCCGCGAGATCGAGGTCGAGGCTCGGATACGTGGGCGCATCCGACACGGTGGTCGCGAGCGGAGCCAGCCGGCTCCGCCCCGTCAGGTGTGCCACGACCTCGGCGAGGCAGCGAGCCGGCAGGACGCTGAGGCCGTCGACGACGGCGCCCTCCGCGCCGTTCGCGGCCGGCACGACGAGCGTCCGGATGCCCTCGGCGACGCATCGTGCGGCGAGCGGGAGCACGCCGCGCACCGGGCGAAGCTCGCCATCGAGGCCCAGTTCGCCGACGAAGCAATGGCCCGCCAGCGCCTCGAGCGGCACGACGCCGGTCGCAGCCAGCAACCCGAGCGCGATCGGGAGGTCGAACGCGCTGCCGTCCTTGCGTACGTCCGCCGGGGCCAGGTTGATCGTCACCCGCCGGGGCGGCAGCGGATGGCCGCCGTTGTGCAGCGCCGCGGTCACGCGCTCCCGCCCTTCGCGCACCGCGCCCTCCGGCAGGCCGACGACGCTCATGCCGGGAAGCCCGCTCGTCACGTCCACCTCGACGCGGACGAGGTACGCATCGACTCCGAGGACGGCACCGCTCGTGACCTGCGCCAGCATCGCTCCTCCAGGACGGGGGCCAGCTCTGGAGACCGGGCGCAGGGTGGGTCGGCACGCGGGGCGAAGCCATGGCGCGGCGGGACCGCGCCGGGGACGCGGCCGGGGCGTCGGGACACGGAACAAATTCCACCCGGATGGAGAATGATACGTCTCGGGCGGCGCTCGCCGCTCGCCGGCATGACCCGTGCAACTTCGGCTTGGAATGCGGCCCCAACGGAGAACACGACTATGGGGATTCATCCGCCAGACTGGGAGGTGTGGACATCCATGATCGCGAAGCGTGCTGTGCTGGCCGCCACCATCGCCGCCATCGCCGCGTGCGGGCGGAGTGAGGTCGCAACGGCCCAGGCGCAGAACACCCGCGCCAAGACGCAGGTGGAGCGGCAGCTCGGCAACGTGCCCGCCGTGATCGACACCGGACTTGCGGCCAATCTGTCGAGCACCTTCCGGGCGGCCGCGGCGAAGGCGCTCCCCGCCGTCGTTCAGATCCGGGTCCAGACGCAGCCCCGCGTCGCGCAGGGCGGCCGGGGGTTCCCTGGCCTGCCGCCGGGCTTCTTCGGCTTCCCCTCGCCGGACGAGTCGGCGCCGCGCCAGGGCACCGGCTCCGGCTTCATCTTCGACCCGCAGGGCTACATCCTCACGAACAACCACGTCGTGGAGGACGCGACGGACGTTGTCGTCCACATGGTCGACGGACGTGAGTTCACCGCCCAGGTGGTCGGCCGTGACCCGAACACGGACGTGGCGGTGATCAAGATCGAGCCGCGGGGCGGACCGCTCCCGGTCGCGACGTTCGGGAACTCCGACCAGCTCCAGGTCGGCGACTGGGTGCTCGCGCTGGGCAACCCGCTCGGCCTGGACTTCACCGTGACCGCCGGGATCGTGAGCGCCAAGGGTCGTTCCATCGGCATCCTGGCGGAAAACGGCCAGAACCAGGCGGCGCTGGAGTCGTTCATCCAGACGGACGCGGCGATCAACCCCGGCAACTCCGGCGGTCCCATGGTCGACCTGCTCGGACGGGTGGTCGGCATCAACTCGGCGATCGAGTCGCCGACCGGCTATTTCGCCGGCGCGGGCTTCGCGATCCCGATCAATCTGGCGCGTCGCGTCGCCAGCGACCTCATGAAGTACGGCGTGGTGCACCGGCCGCGCATCGGCGTGACGATCACGCCGGTCACCGCCGCGGACGCCGAGGTCTACGGGCTCCCGTCGGTCTCGGGCGCGCTGATCACGTCCGTCGCTCCCGACATGCCGGCCGCGCGGGCCGGGCTCCAGGTCGGCGACGTCGTGACCGCCGTGGATGACCAGCCGATCGAGACGTCCGTGCAGCTTCAGACCGCGCTCGCGCAGCGCAAGCCGGGCGACGTCGTCACGCTGACGATCTACCGCAACCGCAGCCCGCGGAAGGTGCAGGTCAAGCTCGGCGAGTTCGAGACGGCGGCCCGGCCGACGACCGGCCAGCCGGCCAAGCCGGCGGCCGAGCAGCGCCTCGGCTTCCAGGTCGCGCCGCTGACGCCGCAGATCGCGCAGCAGCTCGGGCTCGAGGTCACGAGCGGCGTCGTGATCACGAACGTGCCGCCGCTCAGCCCGGCGTACCAGCGCGTCGGCCGAGGCCAGGTGATCAAGGAGATCAACGGTCAGCCGATCCGCAACATGGCGGATGTGGAGCGGGCGATCGCCAAGATCAAGCCCGGTGACATCGTCTCCCTGCGGCTGATCGATCCGCAGCTCGGCGAGACGGTGGCGAACTACCGTACCCGCCAGTAGGCCTCACTCGGCCGCGGGGATGCGGACCCGGATCGCCGTCCCGGCGCCGGGCTCGCTCTCCGCGGCCCCCTCCCCGCC